>NZ_JBMOWY010000046.1:0-27197 GCF_049310345.1 Stenotrophomonas sp. GZD-301
GCAATTTGGCATCTCCAAGCCCTCCGCCTCCCCCCCTTGTGGCGGATGCCGGACGCTGACGCGCCCGGCATCCGCAACACCCAGCGATAGCGGCGTGTCCGAGATCGACTGCCCTGCCTGTGGCAGCCTCGTTCACGGCGAGCAGCGCACGCCCCAACAGCCCTGGCCCGTGCAGGTACCGGACGCTGCGCGCAACGCCACGGGGGATGGCGGGAGATCGACGCGGCGCAGCACATGGCTGAAGCGACTGTTCGGCCTGCGCGACCAGGCGCCCGGACACACCCGGCACGGCGGCACGCGTGCCGCCGATCCGTTACTCCACCCGCACCAACTGGTGCTTTACGCTGGGCCACAACGCCAGCTTGTGGGTGACGTTGGTGATGGTGCGGCGGGGGTCGGTGGGATGGGGCCGGGAGGAGGTGGTGGTTCTGCCTTGGCGCCATAGGCCGAACATCAGGATCTCCGCGCCCACCGGGAACGACTGCAGCCACGCCGCATCGCTGTGCCCGACACTGATTTCATAGAAATCCCGGCGGTCGGTCACGCCGGTGTGCTGGTACTTCGGCGCGCAGTTGAGGTACACCGAACCGGGCTGGGTGGCGCGGTGCGATCGGACCGTGCCCACCAGGGCCAGGGGCAGGTCGGTGGATGTCGCGCCCAGGCGTTCCCAGGCCTCGTCGTACCGGTCCTGCGTGTAGAAGAAGCTGCTCCAGTCGACCTTCTTCTTGCCCAGGCGCACGGTCACGTTCGCGGCCAGCAGGTCGTCGCTCCCACACATCGCGCGCAGGGTGAGCAGCTCGGCGAGGGTGCGCAGGTAGCCTGCCAGGACCGGGTCCGCGTCGTGGCGCTCGGCGCCGCTGCGCTTCAGACCCTGCTGCAGGATCAACAGGCGCAGCTCGTGCTTTCCTTCGCCAAGCGGGGGCAGGAAGTCGGCATCGGCGCCCGCGGCAAGCAGGGCCTGCAGATGCCCGGGGGCATCGTACCGGCAGCCGGGCCGGTGCTCTGCACCTCTGCTCAGGTCGATATAGGCCGGGACGTGCAGGGGCTCGGCATGGCCGGGGCGGCGCCTGCTGTGCTCGGGCACGAACGTCAGTGAAGCGCCGCAGCCCGGGCTGTCGCACAGCAGCGTGGGCAGCGTCTGCTGCGTGTCATGGCGCTTCTGCAGGTCGTCGGCACGGTGGAGGGTGCCGTGCGTACCTACGGCGGTGCGCATCTTGATTCCGCTGCGCATCGTCAGTGGCTGCCTGACTCGGCGGCGGGCATCGTCGCAAACCGCAGGCGGTTGTGGTCCGGGTCGACCACCATCATCTCGCGCCCGCCCCACGGCATGTCTGCCGGCGCGCGGAACACCGGTGCGCCGGCCGCCACGAACGCGGCGTGCAGCGCATCTACGTCGGCCACGCGGAAGTACACCGCACCGCCCGGCTCGCAGTCGCCGGCGTGTTCACTCAGGAACAGCTGCTGGCCCGCGCGGCTGATCTGCACGAACAGCGGCATGCCGTCGGCGAACCGGTGTTCCCAGTCGATGGCAAACCCGAGCTGCTGATAGAACGGCACGCTGCGGGTGGCGTCGGTCATGCGCAGCTGCGGAATGACCGTCTGATGCACGTCCGTGCCCATCAGCCCGGGTACGCCGGGAAGCGTTCGTCGGGGTGGTGCTTCTTCCATTCGGTATGGGCCACGGTGCCTTCCCAGGCGAGGAAGGCCTGGGGCACGCGACCGCGGCCGGACCAGGTTGCCTGGCTGTGCGGCAGCCAGTAACGTGGCGGCGCCTCCACAGCCGCTTTGGCAGGCTTGGCGCGGGGGGCGGGGCTGGCCGGCTGCTCCACGGCCACGGCGGCCCGGATCCTGCGCTGCTGCTCGGGGCTGAAATCGGCGTAACTGGCGCTGAGCAGCACGGTGACGCGCTCATACGCCTCCTTGGTAGCTGCCCGCAGCAGGGCGGCCGGGGAGGCGGAGGCGGGCGGTTTACGGGGCATGCGAATCCAGGGAAGGGGGAACTGACGGGGGGCACGATAGCAAATGCCCCCGTGAAGCCGTGGCGGGCGCCCCGTAGAGTGCTTGTAATGACCCATCCGCGTTGTCCCCCACCAGGAGCATTGCATGGCCCCGTCCGAACCGGATCCCACCGCCGGCACCCCCGCCGACTACAGCGACCGCTTGTACCGGGTGTATATCGAGGTGGGCGAGTGGCAG
The DNA here is from genome assembly GCF_049310345.1 of Stenotrophomonas sp. GZD-301. Taxonomy (NCBI): domain Bacteria; kingdom Pseudomonadati; phylum Pseudomonadota; class Gammaproteobacteria; order Lysobacterales; family Lysobacteraceae; genus Stenotrophomonas; species Stenotrophomonas sp. GZD-301. The sequence goes on from NZ_JBMOWY010000046.1 coordinate 2,197, forward strand.
TACATCGCACGCGATGCGATCACCGCCTTTCTGCTTGAACGCAGCCGGACGCATCCCGCGTTCGACTTCACGCCTGCCGCACTGCACCCCCGGCCGCATGGCTACGAGGTGGACCTGCCGATGCAGTTGATTCCGGAACTGGTGCGCGCGCTGGCCGAGCGCAACGTGGCGGTCTATCAGGTGGTGCGAGCCGCGCTGGAGTGACCCGGCCGTGAGCCCGACGGACCAGGCACCGGCGGTGGGTTGGGGCAGAATACGTCGATCGGACTGGACCACGCTGCGTGCGTCGCATCGCACGCGCAGCGCGGCAGTCGTCCCTACATGGAGGTTGCAATGACGTTCCTGGCGTGCGTGCGTTCTGTCCGCGTGGCGGTGGTGCTGATGGGCCTGTCGTTGGCAGGGTGTGGCGAGGCGCCATCGACGCCGACAGGGGCGGGGGCGGTTGGGCCGACGCCCACGGCCACGGCCACGGCGCCGTCCACCGACCCGGCGGCGGCGCTGGTGGCGCGCTTCAACATGGGCGACGGCCTCGCCAAGCTCGCCGACGAGGCTGCACGCGCCACCACCACGTTCGCGTTGATGGCCGAACAGAGCGGTACCCCTGCGGCGAAGCAGCGGGTGCAGGCCGAGATCAGCCGCCTGCTGCCGGCCTACCAGGCCCGCTGGGACGGCACGCTGGCGGCAATCTATGCCCGGCACTTCTCCGCCGACGCGCTGCGTTCGCTGGCATCACAAGGAACCCGCTCACCGCACGCGGCACGGTTCAACGCGCTCCAGAACACGGTGGCTGCCGAGATGCGCACCGAGGCGCAGCCGCTGCTGCGGCAGCTGGTTGCCGAGGCGCTGACCCATGCTGCGCAACCGCGCTGATACCGCGAACCAAACCTACGCACTTACCTGAGAGAAACCGCAATGGCAGACCCCTACAACAACAGCGCGCACACGCCTGCGGCAACCAGGCTCGACGATTCGATGGTGACCACGGCAATGGAACTTCCCGGCTTCCGCGTGGTGCGCAGTCTTGGTGTGGTGCGCGGCATTACCGTGCGCTCGCGCTCGATCGTGGGCAACGTCCTCGGCAGCCTGCAGACGTTGTTCGGCGGCAACATCACCATCTACACCGAGCTGTGCGAGCAGGCGCGCGAGGAAACCTACCGCGACATGGCCAAGCACGCGCGGTTGCTCGGCGCCAACGCGATCATCGCCATGCGCTATGACGCGACCGACATCATGACCGGATTGACCGAGGTGCTGTGCTACGGGACGGCGGTGGTGGTGGAGCCGACCAGCCGGTGAGGTACCGCGCGGCGTACCGGAGGCGGTACGCCGCAGTTGCGTTCAACGATCTTTTCCCTTCTGAAGAAACGCAGTCAGATTCAACAAGCCGGCCAGCGCGCTTTCAAGGTAGGCGCCGAAGCTGCTGTGATGCTCCTGCAATTGTGTCCAGTAGGTCACGATCTCGTTCTCATCGCCAGGATGTATGAACATGGGATCCAGCAAGACGAAGTCTTCACCTTTGCCGGGCGGCCCGGACAGCTGAATCGCGTCGCCAAGACGGGCCATCAGCCACGGCTCGTCCTCCGACGCCTCCTCTTCAAGCATGCTCCTCCAGTCGGAGGCAATCGCCGCGTTCTCATTGCCGAATGGCTGGATCAACTCGACCGGTAGCAAGGTGCTGATATAGTTGCCGGGCATCAAGAACCCATTGCTGACAGACAGAAACTGCTTGTAGCTGGGCGGAAGCGAGATCCCAAGCCGCACCTCTGCCGCGAGAATGCTGGCCTTGGATGCGGGGGGCATTCCGAGCCAGACGACATCCCATGACAGGCAGCGTCGCGCCAGATCGGCCAGTGCGGAATCCGGGTGCGTTGCGAGGAATGGACTCAGCCCAAGCTCGACATGCGCCTGTCCCTGCGAGGCTCTCCAGTGCGCGATTGCAGCAGTGTTCATTGCCTGCATCAGCTCATCCATTGCCATCATCATTGCTGTCTCCGATCAATCACGGCAGCGCCGCTGCGTTCGCGCGACCTCTCATTCGCATTAGTCGACGACCTTCACCCAGAACTGCTCACCATCGAGCACGCGTGCCGCGGTGCAGAAGAAGTTGCCCAGTCTGCGCCCGACCTTCTGATTGTCTTCGCCAAGAATGTAGCGTACCGACATGGACGATTCCGGCATGACAGAGGCGCCCTGGTTCGTTGCTGCGAACGACTCAGCCCAGCATCGTGATGCCAGTAGCCGATGTTCCCCGGCAGTATCGACTGTGCAACCTTGATGTGCTCGGCCGACTCATCCGTATCCGGATCGCTCAGGCTTACCTCGAACACGGCCGGGTAGTCGGCGAATCGACACCCCGACGTACCGCTCTTGGCTGCTTTGTCGCAGCGAAGTGTCGGTGCCGAACTCTGGATCAGTGACTGGTCGTTGTTGAAGCGCGACAGCACCGGCTGGGTGTCCTGGCCGGTCTTTCCTTCATCGGTATTGAATCCCCGGGGGACGGCGAAGTCGTACGTACCTGGGCCCGAAAGGGTCAGGGGAGCGAAGGGCTGCTTGTCAGTGCATGGGCTTGACGTGCGCGTCTCATGGCAGACATCATCGCCACCGCACAAGCAAGCGGGCTGCTCGGGCATGTGATGGAACTACCTGTAATTGCAAACAAGCTCCTGGATGAGTTCTGTAAAGGTCGAACTGGCCTCATACCCTTGGCGACTGTACATGATTGTCCACAGCTCTCCTTCTGGACTTGTGTCGACCGTGTCGATAAGCGCGAACCAATCAAAGTCGCTGGGGCGTGCAGAGATCTGGAGGGCCTCGCCGATATGTGCTGTGAAATCAGCTTCCTCAAGGTACGGGTCGGCTTCGTGCAGATCATTCCACATTGCCACAATCGGGTAGTTGTCGTCGCTGAACCGCCGTACAAGTTCAATCGGCAGTAGTGCGCAGCAGTAAGTGCCGGGAACAAGGAATCCGTTCGACTCCAGCAGGAACTCACGGTAGCTCGCAGGGAGAATCACGCCAAGACGTTGTTCGGCTTCGCGAATCTGCTCAAGTGATGCTCCTGGTTGCCCGAGCCATCCAACATGTTCCCTGCCGATCCGGGCGGCAAGTTGAGCCAGCGGACTGTCCGGAAAATCATTGATGAACGGCTCAAGGCCAAGATACTCGCGTGGTTCGTGCCGCTTTCGCTCAATGTTTGCGAGAGCTGCTGCGTTCAATTCCTCAAGTAATTGCTTCCACATGATGAGCCTCTCTCCGGCGGTTCAATCCACAACCTTGACCCAGAACTCTTCTCCATCCAGAAGCCGCGCATGCGTGCAGTAGAACGCGCCCAGCTTTCCACCCACCTTCTTGTTGTCTTCGCCGAGAATGTAACGGACAGACATGGATGTCTCCGGTACGAGAGATGCGCCCTCATGCGTTGCTGCAAAAGGATACTCGTCGCAGTTCAGTCCAGTCGCGGCTCCATCAGGAAAGCGTGTTCTGCACAGCGCCCCGGATACGCCGCGATTCTCTTCTGCAACTCTCTTGTTCCTCAAGCGTCGCAAAGGTACACCCCGTGCATCAGGATTTTCATGCCACCTGCCGATCGTGCCGGGGAGCGTCGACTGTGCAACCTTGATGTGCTCGGCCGACTCATCCGTATCGGGATCGCTCAGGCTTACCTCGAAGACGGCAGGGTAGTCGGCGTATCGACACCCGGACGTACCGCTCTTGGCTGCTTTGTCGCAGCGAAGTGTCGGTGCCGAACTCTGGATCAGTGACTGGTCGTTGTTGAAGCGCGACAGCACCAGTTGGGTGTCCTGGCCGGTCTTTCCTTCATCGGTATTGAATCCCAGGGGGACGGCGAAGTCGTACGTACCTGGGCCCGAAAGGGTCAGGGGAGCGAAGGGCTGCTTGTCGGTGCAACTCCCGCAGTAGAGCTCGGGAGTAACCACCAACCCGGCCATTGCATTGCCCTGCACGGCATCGAACACCACGCGGACGCGATGCATCCATGTCTGGCCGTTTCGGGGCAGGGACACGTAGTCGTACAGCGTAACGGTGGCGGTTTCGGTCTGGCCGGTGTCGGGGTTGTGGGAGGAATAGGGTGCAGTTCGCTTCACGCAGTAGTGCAGGCGCGAGCCTGCAGCGTCTGCTTCGTCCTGGTCGGTGGCGTCCTTGCAGACCTCGTCGAAAGGAAGCTCCGGATTCTCCAGCGCGGCCTCGTACTGCCGAAGCTCGGCCATCGACATGCTGGCGATCATCTGCGCGTCGGACGGGCAGTCGTCGTCTTCGCGTGCGTTTACAGAGACGCTGAAAAGCAGGGCGACCAGCGCCAGTGCAAGCGGTGTGCGGTTCATGGTGGGCTCCTTGGGTACAACGGCGACAGGCGCACGGCGGCGTGCGGTGCGGTGGGTGATACGCCGAAACCCGGGAGGTGCGATGTAGGGAAAGTGCGGGCCGAATGCGAAGCGTGATGGGCCATGTATGTCGTTTACGACTACTGGCACGCTTCGGATGCCGCGCGCTGCAGCCGCAGGGCCGATGCTGTGAACCCGTTCCGATCCATGCTGTGCCGCATTCGGCACGTTCTGGTGCGACGGGCTGCGGCTATGATTGAGGCGTCCGCCCCGCGCCGCATGCCTGCGGCCGCCGTTCAAAGGAAGATGATGCCGACGACCGTCCCCCGCGTTTCCTCCCCCTGCCTGCGTGTCTGCGCGGCCGTGGTGGCCTGCCTGCCGTTGCCGGCGATGGCCTCGGATTTCACCGGCATGCTGACCGGGCTGACCCTGATGCTGCTCGGGTTGGTGCTGCTGCTGGTGGCGCCGCTGCTGCTGGTGCGCCGGCACGCCTGGGCGCGCTGGCTTGGCACGGGGCTGGGCGGCTTGGCGATGCTGGTCGCGGTGGGCACGTTCTGTGTGGATACGTGGCGGGTGCTGGCGCGGATGCGGGCGGACACGGCAATGCCGCAGCTGATGTATGTGGCGCTGTACGTCGCGCTGTGGCTGGCCATCGGGTATGTGATCGCGCGCCTTCGACGCCGGCCGCTGCCGGGCGTCGACTGAGCGCCGCGATACGCGCGAGGTATCGCAGCGGCACACAACCGGTATTGGATGCCCGCGCGGTATCCGGCCGATGCTGTGCGGATGACAACGCACAACACGCTTTCTTTCGATGGACAGGTGGGCCTGGTGACCGGGGCTGCCGGCGGCCTCGGCCTGGCGTACAGCCGGCTGCTGGCCCAGCGCGGCGCACGGGTGGTGATGCAGGACGTGGGGGCCGGGCTGGATGGCACCGGCTGCGATCCGCAGCGGATCGCGGTGGCCGCCGCGCGGCTGCGCGAGGAGGGCCTGGAGGCGCAGGCAGCACCCGGTGGCATCGCCCGCCGCAGCGACTGCCATGCGCAGGTGGACGCGATCCTGCAGCAGCATGGCCGGCTGGACTTCATCATTCACAACGCCGGCTGGGTCGAGTACCAGCAGATTGACGTGCTCGACGAGGCGCGCTTCGACCAGATGATGGCCATCGCGGCGAAGGCGCCGCTGTGGCTGGCGCAGGCGGCCTGGCCGGCGATGCAGGCGGCCGGCTACGGCCGGATCGTGCTGACCACGTCCGACCGCGCGCTGTATCCGCAGTACGTGCAGAAGGGTCTGGCGGCCTATGCCGCGGCGAAGCTCGCGGCGGTGGGCATCGTCAATGTGCTGGCCGACGAGGGCGCGGCGCACGGCATCGTGGTGAACGCGGTGTCGCCGGTGGCCAAGACCCGGATGTGGGGCATACAGGGCGAACCGGATGAGCTGCACCCGGCCGCGGTGGCGCCCGGTGTTGCGTTCCTCGCATCGGCGGCGTGCCGGCAGGGGGGCTGGATCCTGCGTGCCAGCAACGGCCAGTTCCATGCCACGCGCAGCGTGGAAGCGGCGGGCGTTGCCTATCCGCGCGATCTGCAGGCGGTGGAGGCCGGCAGCATTGAGGCGGTGGCTGCGCAGTGGCCGGCGATCGCACAGGCGATGATCGAACCGCGCTGACCGCGCGCGGTTTACTCTGGTGGCTGTTTTCCAGGGCGACAGCGCACATGGTCGATCTCCGCCAGCTCCGTCAGTTCGTGGCCGTTGCCGAGGAGCTGCACTTCCATCGTGCGGCGGCGCGGCTGCACATGTCGCAGCCGCCGCTGACGGCCGCCATCCGGCGGCTGGAGGACGACATCGGCAGCGAGCTGATCCAGCGCGGCAATCGCACACTGGGGCTGACCGCCGCCGGCAAGGTGCTGCTGGCAGAGGCCCGCGCGACCCTGCAGCAGGCCGACCACGCGCTGGTGGCGACCCGTGACGCTGCGGCAGGGCGTACCGGCACGGTGCGGGTCGGCTATGTGGGCAGCGCGCTGTATGGGCGCCTGCCACAGGTGATCCGCGCGTTCCGGGTCAGCCACCCACAGGTGCGGCTGGAACTGATCGAGGCGACTTCCGCTCGCCAGGTCGAGATGCTGCGCGGGCAACGGCTGGATGTGGGCGTGCTGATTCCACCGGTGCACGAGGCCGGCGACATGCAGTTGCGCGCGTTCGACGCGGACCGTTTGGCGATCGCGCTGCCGCGTAGCCATCCGCGTGCCGGCGAGGCCCGCATTGCCTTGCCAGCACTGGCCGCAGAGCCGTTCGTGCTGTGGCCGGCACGCGAAGGGCAGGGCTTCCATGCGCAGGTGGTGCGCCTGTGCGCGGCCGCCGGTTTCGTGCCGTGGGTGGTGCAGGAGGCGCACGGCATGCACGCGGTGCTGTCGCTGGTGGCGGTCGGCGCGGGCATCGCGATCGTGCCGGCGAGCATGTGCGGCTTCCGCGCGGAGGATATCCACTACCAGCCGCTGGCCGATGCCGACGCACAGTTCGATCTGCAGCTGTGCCTGCGCGGGGGCGAGCCGTCGCCGGCGCTGCAGCAATGGCTGCAGGCCGCAGCCTGAAGGGGATGGCCGCATTCATGCCGGTGCCACATGGTCTGCACGGCGCGTAGGCACGCAGGGCCGTAACGTGGAGCGTCCCCACCGCCGCTGGAGACCCCCCATGAATCGCTTGCAGGCTGCGACCCGCGTGATGCGCGACGGGCTGGAAGAAATCGCCGCGCTGCTGGTCGGCGAGCGCGCTGGCGCGCTGCGCCGCGACGACAGTGCCGCCCCCGGCGTTGGCCTGCCGCTGCCCCGGCGCCCGCCGCTCAAGCGGCCCCTGCTGCATGGGCGAAAGGGCATGGCACCGTGGCAGAAGGTCGCCGGCGGGCCCCGTCGGAGCAGCTGAGTGGCCCCGCCACGCGGTCCCCCGACAAACCTGAACAGGCAAACGTGTTGCCGTCGCCGGGGTTGTGGCTAACTAGCGCCCCGGATCATCAACGACGGAACGACGCGAGTGAAGAAAGCAGGACGATGGGGGCTGGCGGCCCTGATGCTGGTGGCCGCACTGTGGGTGACCGGCTGGCTGGCCTTCCAGTTGCCGGGGCCGGCATGGGTGCGCTACCTCGTGATGGGCGCCTGGGCGCTGTTCGCCGTGGGCACCTCGGTAGCGGTGGGCCGCGCCCGTGCAGGCCGCTGGCCGGGGCCGGTGTTCGTGGCGGTGCTGGTGATGACCGGGGTGTGGTGGCTGCTGGTGGCGCCGCGCCAGGACCGGGTCTGGGCCGACGATGTCGCACAGCGGCTGAAGGTGGTCGAGTTCGATGGCACGCAGGTGGTGCTCGACAACGTGCGCAACTTCACCTGGCGCAGCGAGGACGACCACGATGTGCGCTGGGAGCGCCGCGCCTACGATCTCGACCAGCTGCGCTCGGCCGATCTGATCCTGTCGTACTGGATGGGGCCGACGATCGCCCACACGCTGGTGTCGTTCGGTTTCGCCGATGGTCGCTACCTGGTGTTCTCGCTGGAGATCCGCAAGGAGCGCGGCGAGTCGTTCTCGGCGCTGGGGGGGTTCTTCCGCAAATTTGAAATGACCCTGGTGGCGTCGGAGGAAACCGACATCGTGCGCGTGCGCAGCAACGTACGCGGCGAAGACGTGTATCTGTACCGTCTGCAGGGCATGACCCGCGAACAGCTCAAGGGGCTGTTCGTGTCCTACCTGGGCGAGGCGCGCAAGCTGGACGCGGCACCGGCGTTCTACAACACGCTGACCAGCAACTGCACCACCATCGTGTATGAACTGGCCAAGCAGATCGCGCCGGGCCTGCCGCTGGACTACCGCCTGCTGGTATCGGGCTATTTCGCCGAGTACGCGCGCGACCTGGGCGTGCTGACCCCGGGCGTGCCGTTTGCCACGCTGAAGGCGCGTGGGCGCATTACCGAGCGCGCACGCGCCGCCGGCGATGCGCCCGATTTCTCCCGTCAGATCCGCCGCGGTGTGCCCGGCATCGAGCAAGGAAGCGAACCATGATGCTGCGTGTGAATGGCCTGTCGCGGCGCGTGCTGCCGTTGCTGGCGATGGTGCTGGCGCTGCTGCTGTCCAGCGGCTGCGCGATGGTGACGATGAAGCAGGTCGCACCGACCGACTACCTTGCCAGCAAGCGCGGCGACGTATTGACCTCGGGCAAGCTGAGCGCCGCTTCGCAGGAAACGTTGAGCGTCGTCGGCCTGGATGAGGATCTGTGCGCCAAGGACACGCTGGCCTGCCAGAAGACCCTCGAAGACACCGCGGTACTGCCCGAGGAGCAGCGGCTGTCGGCGCTGTCCGAGCTGTGGGTGAAAACGGCCCTTGGCCTGAGCCCAAAGCCGAAGGACCGCGACAAACATCCGATGACCGACGCGGCACTGGATGCCTGGCTGGAAGCGGCGCGCTACGCCTACGCCTATCTGTTCTTCAGCGGGCGCACGCCGTCCGACCGCGCGTTCGAAGACCGGCAGACCCAGGTCCGCGACTACTACAACTACGCTGCCGAGCAGACTGCCGCCGTGGTGTTCAAACGCGCGCGGGAGAGCGCGCTGGAAGGTGAGGACTACAACGCGCCGGTGGCCGGTGAGCGCTGGACGCTGACCTCGGACTTCGACGAGCTGCGGATGCCCAGCATTCCTACCAGCATGGTCTCGGCGTCGTCGGTGAGTTTCGCCGGGCTGCGCAGCACCTACCGTCGCGACGGCTTCGGCGCCGAACTGGTGGTGGTGATGGACCCGCCCAAGCTGGTGGCCCCGGTGGATGGGAAGCAGGCCGAGATTCCGCAGTACAGCGAGATGTCGGCGATCAACGCCACCGCACTGCTGCGCTTCAAGGGCGATAGCCTGCAGCAGGTGCTGGATACCACCCAGGTGCTGTTCGATGTGTATTCGCCGGAGTCCACCGAAAGCGTGGACCTGCACGGCGAGAAGGTGCCGCTGGCCGGCAACTTCACTGCCGCCTATGGCATGTGGCTGGCGCAGTCGGGGTTTGCCACGCAGTCGCTGCGGACCCTGTTCGGGCTGAGCGAAGGCATCGGCGAGCCGCACATGTACCTGATGCAGCCGTGGGATCCCAACCGCCGCATCATCTTCATGCTGCATGGCCTGGGCAGCAGTCCGGAGGCGTGGGTGAACGTGGCCAACGAGGTCATGGGCGATCCCGAGCTGCGTCGGCATTTCCAGGTGTGGCAGGTGTACTACCCGACCAATGCGCCGATCGCGTTGAACCGGTTCGAGATCAACGAGGCGTTCAACAACACGCTGAAACACTTCGATCCCACCGGCAGCAGCCCGGCCTCCAAAGACATGGTGTTCATCGGCCACAGCATGGGCGGGGTGCTGGCGCGCCTGCTGGTGACCTCATCCGGTGACGTGCTGTGGGACCAGCTGCTGGCCAACTACGACCTCAAGGGCGAGCGCCTGAAGCGGGTGGAGGCCAAGCTTGGGCCGCTGCTGCACTTCACCGCCGAGCCCAACGTGGAGCGTGCGATCTTCATCGCCGCGCCGCACAAGGGCACCGACATCGCCGGCAACCGGCTGGGTCGCCTGATCGGGCGCCTGGTGCGGCTGCCGATCACCATCCTGGGCAAGTTCGACGATGTGTTCCAGACGTTGCAGCAGTCCGAGCGGCAGTCGGCGCAGCCGACCAAGCTGCAGATTCCCAACAGCATCGACAACCTCAAGGCCAGCGATCCCTTCGTGAAGGCGGCCGGGGCGCTGCCGATCATGCCGGGGCTGAAGTACCACTCGATCATCGCCCAGCGCAAACCCGAGGTGCCGCTGGAACAGTCCGACGATGGGCTGGTGCCTTACTGGAGCGCGCATCTGGATGGCGCGGTGTCGGAGAAGGTGATCATCTCCGGCCACAGCGTGCAGGAAACCCCGCAGGCGGTGCTGGAGATCCGCCGCATCCTGCGCGAGGACCTCAAGGAAGTAGGCGACGCGCACCCGTAGAGCGGGGCTCTGCCCCGCTGCGTTGGGCCCGTGCGAAGGGCAGCCGGGTAGAACCCGGCGCTACGGGGTGCCTATCGCGGTTGGGTGGAACCCGACGCGACGGTGGGTGCGTTGCCCGTAGAGCGGGGCTCTGCCCCGCTGCGTTGGGCCCGTGCGAAGGGCAGCCGGGTAGAACCCGGCTCTACGGGGTGCCTATCGCGGTTGGGTGGAACCCGGCGCGACGGTGGGTGCCTGTCGCGGTTGGGTGGAACGCGGCGCGACGGTGGGGGCGTTGCCCGTAGAGCGGGGCTCTGCCCCGCTGCGTTGGGCCCGTGCGAACGGCAGCCGGGTAGAACCCGGCTCTACGGGGGGGCCTGCAACGACAGCCGGGTAGAACCCGGCTCTACGGGTGGCGCCTGCAACGGCAGCCGGGTAGAACCCGGCTCTACACGCGTCGTGCTACGGCTACGCTGGCGATGGCGAGCAGCAGCATGATGGCGTAGGTGAGCAGGTAGCCGAGCATCACGTTGCCCTGCAGGAACAGGGCGAACAGCGAGCCGGAGATGGCCAGGGTGGTCGCTACGCCCAGTGCCTCGCTCAACTGCAGGGCCGAGGTGTTGGCACCCTGTTCGGCCGGCGGCGACAGCGAGAGCGTGAGCACCGACAGGCTCGGGTAGATCAGGCCCATGCCCAGTCCGGTCAGCGACCAGCCGGCCAGCGCCAGCCACAGCGGCACGCCGGGCTGGATCGCCAGCGACGTGGCGAGGATGCCTGCGCACATCAGCAGGGCGCCGCTCTGCAGCAGTTGCCGGCGCGACCAGCCGCGCTGCTGATGGCCCTGCAGCCAGGAACCGCTGAACCAGCCGAGTGCGCCCAGGCTCAATGCCACGCCAGCCAGCAACGGGGTCAGGCCGCGCTCGCGCTGCAGCAGCAGCGGCAGGAAGGCTTCGCAGCCGAAGAAGGCCGAGGCGGCGATGCCACGCAGCGCGATCACGCTGGGCAGGCCGCGATGCAGTCGCAGGGTGCCGCGCGGCAGCAGCTTCCAGCTGCACAACGCCAGCAGCGCCAGGGCGGGCAGCAGCAGGCCCAGCGCCGCCCAGCCGGTCTGCTGGCCGCCGATGTACAGCAGCAGCGCGCCCATCGACGCACCGATGGCCCAGCGCACCACCGTGGGGCGGCTGTCCGCGGCGGCGGGGGTGGGCGGCAGATTGCGCAGCGCCGGGCGCAGCAGCAGGGCGGCCGGGATGGCCAGCAGCGGCACGGCCAGGAACACCCAGCGCCAGCCCAGATGCTGCACGATCAGCCCGCTGATGCTCGGGCCGATCAGCGAGGGCACCACCCAGCCGGCGGAGAACGCGGCGAACACCCGTGGGCGCATCGCCTCGGGAAACGTGCGCCCGACCAGCACATACAGCGCCACCGAGATCGCACCCGCGCCGAGGCCCTGCATCAGCCGCCCCAGCACCAGCACCGGCATGTGCTGCGCCAGCCCGGCCACCAGCAGGCCGGCAATGAAGCAGGCCAGGCCCAGCCACAGCGGCCGCGCCGGACCGCGCTGATCGCTCCAGCGCCCGGCCAGGGTCATGCCGATCACACTGGTGGCCAGGGTCCCGCCGAAGGCCAGTGCATACAGCCGCAGGCCGTCCAGGTCATGTGCCACGGTGGGCATGGCGGCGGCCACCGCCAGCGCTTCGAACCCGTGCAGCGAGACCAGCGCGACCATGCCGATGGTGGTGGCGCGGTAGGGCGGGGACAGAATCGACGGTGGGGGTGGGGCGTGATCGGGGGCGGACGTGGTGACGGCGACATCGGAAGACATGGGAACATCCAGGCAACAAGGGGGCAGGGCGCTTGCACGGCGCCGGGGCGCAGCGCAGGATGTCACCTGAACCAAGGTTGAGGTCAAGCAGTGATCGCGCAGGAATTGAGTGTAGGCGAAGTGGCCAGGCGCAGCGGCGTGGCGGTGTCGGCGCTGCACTTCTACGAGCGCAAGGGATTGATCCGCAGCCTGCGGACGGCGGGCAACCAGCGCCGTTTCGCCCGCGACGTGCTGCGCCGGTTGGCGGTGATCCGCGTCGCGCAGCGGGTGGGAATGCCGTTGGAGGCCGTCGCCACCGCCTTCGCCGCGCTACCGGAAAACAAGACCCCGACCAAGGCCGAATGGGCGCGGATGTCGGCGCTGTGGCGCAGCGAGCTGGACCAGCGGATCGAGCAGCTGCTGCTGTTGCGCGACCAGCTCACCGACTGCATCGGCTGCGGCTGCCTGTCGCTCAAGCGCTGCCGGCTGACCAACCCGGGCGATGCGCTGGGTGAGCAGGGGGACGGCCCGCGGCGCTGGGAATGAGCCGGTGCCGGCCAGCGGCCGGCATTGCCGGATCTGGGCGTCAGCTCACCAGACGGTGAGCACCTGGCCGCTCTGCACACCTTCCACGCTGCGCTGGTAGGCCAACGACGCGCGCTGCGCGGTCACCGGTTCAAAGCCCGGGAAATACGCGCCATAGTCGTCCATCGACTCGACCAGCACGTTCGGGCTGACGACGTTGATGCGCAGCCCGCGCGGCAGCAGTTCGCAGGCGGCACCGCGCACGAAGCCCTCCAGCGCGGCATTGACGGCGGTGGCGTTGGCGCCGTCGCGGATCGGCTGGGCACTGACGATGCCGCTGGTCAGCGTGATCGAACCACCCACCCGCAGATGGCGCTGTGCGGCCAGCGCCAGCCGCACCTGCCCGAGCAGTTTGTCCTGCAGGCCCAGGTTGAACTGATCGGCCCGCATGTCGGCCAGCGGGCCGAAATGCAGGCGGCCGGTCGTGGCGACCACCGCATCCAGCGTACCGACCTGCTCGAACATGGCCTGCACGCTGGCATCGTCGGTCAGGTCCACCTGTACGTCGCCGCCGTGCCGGCCGGCGCGAAGCAGTTCATGGTGCGCGCCGAGGGTGGCGGCAACGGCCTGGCCGAGGGTGCCGCTGGCACCGACAAGCAGAATTTTCATGGGGCTCGCTCCGGGGATGGGAAGGCCAGTCTGCGCCGCTGCAGCGGGTTAGGTAACGGGGGTATGCTTTGCAGATTGCAAAGCAGGGGTTTCCAATGGATACGTTGCGCTGCATGCAGGCCTTCGTGGCCGTAGTCGAACACGGCAGCTTCAATGGCGCCGCCGAGCAGTTGGCGGTGTCGTCGGTGATGGTCGGCAAGTACATCCAGCAGCTGGAGGCGCACCTGGGCGTGCGCCTGCTGCAGCGGAACACGCGCCGCCAGAGCCTGACCGATGCGGGACGCAACTACCTGGCCGGGTGCCGGACGGTGCTTGAACAGGTGCAGCAGGCCGAGGCCAGTGTGGAAGGCCTGCAGGCGCAGCCGCAGGGCGTGCTGCGGATCAGCGCGCCGGTGACCTGGGGCAGCTGCGTGCTGGCGCCGTTGGTGGCGCGCTATCTGGCGGCCTATCCGCAGGTGACAGTGGAACTGGACCTCAACAACCGCCGCGTGGACATGATCGAAGAGCAGTTCGATGCGGTGGTGCGGATGGGCCAGCTGGGCTCGGCCGAGTGGGTGGCGCGACCGCTGCCGCCGTACGCGATGCAGATCTGCGCAGCGCCGTCCTACCTGGCGCGCAAGGGCATCCCTCAGCATCCGGGGGACCTGCGCGACCATGATTGCCTGACTCACCTGGCCTGGCGCGGGGGGCATGGCTGGCGGTTGCGCGGGCACCCCGAGCAGGACTGGTCGGAGCATTCGCGGCTGCTGTGCAACGACGGCGACGGCCTGCGCCGCGCCGCGTTGGCCGGTGCCGGCCTGATCCTGCAGCCGGCAGTGCTGCTGGCCGGGGATGTGGCCGCCGGCCGGTTGCAGCCGGTGCTGGCCGATTACCTGCCCGAGCCGCGTCCGCTGCACCTGGTGTACCTGCCGGACCGCCGGCCGCGGCCGAAGCTGTCCAGCTTCGTGGCGTTCCTGCTGGACAGCGTGGGCAGCGCGCTGCCGGGCTGACAGGCCTCAGTCGTTGGCGGCCGACAACGCCTGCCCGCGACGGGTGGCGGCCTCGATCGCGCGCGCGACGATGGCCTCGAAGCCGTCGGCCTGGAAGGATTCGATGGCCGCCTGGGTGGTGCCGTTGGGCGAGGTCACGCGGCGGCGCAGCTCGGCCGGGGCGTCGCCGGATTCATCCAGCATGCGCGATGCGCCGAGCAGGGTCTGCACGACCAGGACGCGTGCGGCGTCCGGTGCCAGGCCCTGCGCGCGCGCGGCCGCTTCCATCGCTTCGGCCAGCAGGAACACATACGCGGGGCCGCTGCCGGAGACGGCGGTGACTGCGTCCATCCGCGCTTCGTCGTCGATCCAGACCGTGCGCCCGGCGCTGGCCAGCAGCGTGTCGGCCTGCTGGCGCTGCGCGTCGCTGACCCCGGCGGTGGCGAACAGCCCGGTGACGCCGGCGCCGAGCAGGGCGGGGGTGTTGGGCATGGCACGGACCACGGCCGGGCTGCCGCCCAGCCAGCGCACCAGCTGCGCGCTGGTGATGCCGGCGGCGATGGAGACCACCAGCGGGGCCTTCGCGGCGGCGATGTCTTCCAGCGAGGCGCAGACATCGCGCAGTACCTGCGGTTTCACCGCCAGCAGCCAGACCTGCCCCTGCGCGGCGGCGTCGCTGGCGCTGGCATAGGTGTTCACCCCGAAGTCGGCAGTGAGCTGGCTGCGCAGCTCGGCCACCGGTTCGGCGACATGCACCTGCGCGGGGGCGACGCCCTGGCGGATCAGGCCGGCGATCAGGCTGCGGGCCATGTTGCCGCCGCCGATGAAAGTGATCGAACTGTTGGTCATGAGGCGTCCTCGTTCAGGGGTAGCGCCGGGTGCTATCCGGCGGCGTGGAGCAGGGCGGATCGTAGAGCCGGGTTCTACCCGGCGGCGTGGAGCAAGGCGAACCGTAGAGCCGGGTTCTACCCGGCTGCTGTTGCCGTACGCGCAAGGCAGCGGGGCAGAGCCCCGCTCTACGAGGCAAGGCAGCGGGGCAGAGCCCCGCTCTACGAGGCAAGGCAGCGGGGCAGAGCCCCGCTCTACGGGTCAATGGCGTGCGCCGAACAGGGCGGTGCCGATGCGGACCAGGGTGGCACCGTGGGCCACGGCCTCGGGGTAGTCGCCGCTCATGCCCATCGACAGCGTATCCACCGCCGGATGGGTGGCCGAGAGTGCCTGGAACAGGTCGCGCATGCGCTCGAACGCCGCCGCACGGCGCGATGCCTCGGGCCACGGTGCGGGGATGGCCATCAGGCCGCGCAGGCGCAGGGTGGGCGCGGCATCGATTGCCGCCGCCAGCGCCGGGACCGCCTCGGGCGTGCAGCCGTGCTTGCTGTCCTCATCGTCGATGTTGACCTGGATCAGCACGTTCAGCGGCGTGAGGGCGGCCGGGCGATGCGCGGCCAGTGCCGCGACCAGTTTCGGCCGATCCACGCTCTGCACCCAGTCGAAGCGCTGTGCGGCCAGCTCGGCCTTGTTCGACTGCAGGTGGCCGATCAGGTGCCACTCCAGGCCCAGCGCAGCCAACGCGTCGATCTTGGCCACCGCTTCCTGCACGTAGTTTTCGCCGAACGCACGCTGCCCCTGCGCGGCCAGTGCGGCGACCGCGTCGGCCGGCTGGGTCTTGGAGACGGCCAGCAGGCGCGGATCTGGCCGCCCGGCGGCCGCGGCCGCGTTGTGCAGGTTCAGCAGGATGGTGGACAGGGGCAGCGCGGACACGGGCGTATTCCGGTAGATCAGGAACGCTATACTGCCGCCCGGGGAAAGAACCTTCCAGTCGCAGCAGTCATGGGGAGTAGCAGCGCATGGATATCGCCGAGCTGTTGGCGTTTTCCGTAAAGAACAAAGCGTCGGATCTGCATCTGTCGGCCGGCCTGCCGCCGATGATCCGCGTGGACGGCGATGTCCGTCGCATCAACATTCCGGCCCTGGACCACAAGCAGGTCCACGCGCTGGTGTACGACATCATGTCGGACAAGCAGCGTCGCGATTACGAAGAGTTTCTCGAGGTCGACTTCTCGTTCGAGATCCCGTCGCTGGCGCGGTTCCGTGTCAACGCGTTCAACCAGAACCGCGGCGCCGGTGCGGTGTTCCGTACCATTCCGTCGGAAGTGCTCACGCTCGAAGACCTGGCGTGCCCGCCGATCTTCCGTGAGCTGATCGACCAGCCGCAGGGCCTGATCCTGGTCACCGGCCCGACCGGTTCGGGCAAGTCGACCACGCTGGCGGCGATGATCGACCACATCAACAAGAACGAGTACGGCCACATCCTCACCGTCGAGGATCCGATCGAATTCGTCCACACCTCGCAGAAGTGCCTGATCAACCAGCGCGAAGTGCACCGCGATACGCACGGCTTCAACGAAGCGCTGCGGTCGGCCCTGCGTGAAGATCCGGACATCATCCTGGTCGGCGAACTTCGCGACCTGGAAACCATCCGCCTGGCGTTGACCGCCGCGGAAACCGGCCATCTCGTGTTCGGCACGCTGCACACCAGTTCGGCGGCCAAGACCATCGACCGCATCATCGACGTGTTCCCCGCCGGCGAGAAGTCGATGGTGCGCTCGATGCTGTCCGAGTCGCTGCGTGCGGTGATCTCGCAGGCGCTGTTGAAGAAGGTGGGCGGCGGGCGTACCGCTGCGTGGGAAATCATGGTGGGCACGCCGGCCATCCGCAACCTGATCCGCGAGGACAAGGTGGCGCAGATGTACTCGGCGATCCAGACCGGCCAGCAGATGGGCATGATGACGCTCGATCAGCATCTCCAGGACCTGGTCAAGCGCAGCCTGATCACGCGCAACCAGGCCAAGGAATACGCCAAGGACAAGCGCATTTTCGAATAGAGGTCGCGCCGGGCCTGGCCCGGTTCGATACGTTCGGTCGTGCCGGCCACAGGCCGGCGTCAGGCACCCTTCGGAGCACACCGCGATGAGCACCACCACCATCGACTTCACCTCGTTCCTCAAGCTGATGGCGCACCAGAAAGCGTCGGACCTGTTCATCACCGCGGGCATGCCGCCGGCGATCAAGGTCAACGGCAAGATCTCGCCCATCACCCAGACCCCGCTGACGCCGCAGCAGAGCCGCGACCTGGTGCTGAACGTGATGACGCCGGCGCAGCGCGAAGAGTTCGAGAAGACCCACGAATGCAACTTCGCCATCGGCCTGTCCGGTGTCGGCCGTTTCCGCGTGAGCTGCTTCTACCAGCGCAACCAGGTCGGCATGGTGCTGCGACGCATCGAGACGCGCATTCCCACCGTGGAAGAGCTGAGCCTGCCGCCGATCATCAAGACGCTGGCGATGACCAAGCGCGGCATCATCCTGTTCGTGGGTGCGACCGGTACCGGCAAGTCGACCTCGCTGGCGGCGATGATCGGCTACCGCAACCACAACTCCACCGGGCACATCATCACCATCGAAGACCCGATCGAGTTCGTGCACAAGCACGAAGGCTGCATCATCACCCAGCGTGAAGTCGGCATCGATACCGACAGCTGGGAAGCGGCGCTGAAGAACACGCTGCGCCAGGCACCGGACGTCATCATGATCGGCGAGGTGCGTACCCGCGAAGGCATGGACCACGCCATCGCGTTTGCCGAGACCGGCCACCTGGTGCTGTGTACGCTGCATGCCAACAACGCCAACCAGGCGATGGACCGCATCATCAACTTCTTCCCCGAAGACCGCCGCAACCAGCTGCTGATGGATCTGTCGCTGAACCTCAAGGGCGTGGTCGCGCAGCAGCTGATTCCCTCGCCGGATGGCAAGTCGCGCAAGGTGGCGATGGAGATCATGCTCGGCACGCCGCTGGTGCAGGATTACATCCGCGACGGCGAGATCCACAAGCTCAAGGAAGTGATGAAGGAGTCGGTGCAGCTGGGCATGCGCACCTTCGACCAGAGTCTGTATGAGCTGTACCAGGCCGGTGAAATCAGCTACGAGGACGCACTGCGCTACGCCGACTCGCAGAACGAAGTGCGCCTGCGCATCAAACTGTCGCAGGGCGGCGACGCGCGCACGTTGTCGCAGGGCCTGGACGGGGTGGAAATTTCCGAGATCCGCTGACGCGGCGGTGCGGAAGAGGGCGCGCGCGGTGCATTGCCGGCGCGCCCCTGGTCCGGTGCGTTACCTCATCCGCGGATGAACGCCAGCAGATCCGGATTGATCACGTCGGCATGGGTAGTGCACATCCCGTGCGGGTAGCCCTTGTACACCTTCAGCGTGCCGTGTTTGAGCAGCTTGATCGACAGCTCGGCCGAGTCGGCGATCGGCACGATCTGGTCGTCGTCGCCGTGCATCACCAGCACCGGCACCTCGATCTTCTTCAGGTCCTCGGTGAAGTCGGTTTCCGAGAAGGCCTTGATGCAGTCGTAGTGCGCGTTGATCGCGCCCATCATGCCCTGGCGCCACCAGTTGTCGACGATGCCCTCCACCGGCGGGGCGCCGTCGCGGTTGAAGCCGTAGAAGGGAATCGGCACCTCGCGGTAGAAGGCGGCGCGCCCGGCCGCCAACTGCGCGCGGAAGCCGTCGAACACCTCCTTGGGCGTGCCGCCGGGGTTGGCTGCGCTCTTGATCATGATCGGCGGCACCGCGCCGATCAGGACGGCCTTGGCAACGCGCCCGGGCTTGGCCTGGGCCACGTAATGGGCCACTTCGCCGCCGCCGGTGGAGTGCCCCACGTGCACGGCATCGCGCAGGTCCAGGTGCTCGACCAGGGCGTTGACGTCGGCCACGTAGGTATCCATGTCATGGCCGCCGCTGGTCTGCGAGGAGCGGCCGTGCCCCCGACGGTCATGGGCGATCACGCGGTAGCCCTGCAGCAGGAAGAACTGCAGCTGGCTGTCCCAGTCGTCGGCACTGAGCGGCCAGCCGTGGTGGAAGACGATCGGCTGGCCCTTGCCCCAGTCCTTGTAGAAGATCTGGGTGTTGTCCGGTGTGGTGACGTACGGCATGACGCGAACTCCTTGGGGGGTGGGGGATGCGCGGGTAAGCCCTGCATGCTGCCGCAGCCGGGTGTTCAGCCGGCATGAAAGACGCGCTGCCGGCGGCATGTCGATTTTCGCCCCGCTGCAACGTCGAACCGATGACAGGCGCGCCGCCCGGCCCGCCCCCCCGACCGCTACGGAGTACCGAGATGAGCGACACCCCGACGATCAAAGGCCCTGCGTCCTACTTCCCGTCCATCGAAAAAACTTACGGCCAGCCGGTTGGCCACTGGCTGGCGCTGCTGGTGACCCAGGGCGGGCTCAAGCACATGGAGCTGGTGGCGTTCCTGAAAACCGAGCACGGGCTGGGCCACGGCCACGCCAATGCCCTGGTGGCCCACCACCTGCGCGGTGGGGGCGGCTGAACGGCCCAGCGGGCTGGCTGAACGATTTCAACTGCAACTGTCACGTAGATCGTGTCTAATACCGCCCCCACCCGCGGTACCCCCACGTGACTTCCCTTGATTCCCACAGCCCCGAGCCGTGCGACGACGCTGACGGCCACCTGGTCACCGCCGGCCCGCTGACCCCGCCGCCGGACAGTGCCGGCACCGTCGCCGATGAAAAGGCGCTGCGCCATTCCGTGGCCGAGGACGTGCAGGGCATGCTGCTGGCCACCCTGGTGGCCTCGCTGGGCCTGGCGATCTTCGCCAAGGGCGGGCTGATGATCGGCGGCATGGCCGGGCTGGCGTTCCTGGCCCATTACGCGTTCGGCTGGAACTTCGGCCTGGTGTTCGTGCTGGTCAACCTGCCGTTCTACTGGGTGGCGGTGCGACGCATGGGCTGGGAGTTCACGCTCAAGACCTTCGCGGCGGTGACCGCCTGCGGCGTGCTGACCGACCTGCTGCCGCGCTGGGCCGATTTCGCCCACATCAGCTCGCTGTACTCGGCCATCGTCGGCGGCGCGCTGGCCGGCCTGGGCATCCTGTTCTACATCCGCCACCGCGCCAGCCTCGGCGGCATCGGCATCCTGGCGGTGTACCTGCAGCGCACCCGCGGCTGGAGCGCGGGCAAGGTGCAGATGTCCTTCGACACGCTGCTGATGTGTGTGGCCTTCTTCGTGCTGTCCCCGTCGAAGGTGATGTACTCGGCCATCGGCGCGGTGGTGCTCAGCCTGGTGCTGATGTTCAACCACCGCCCCGGCCGTTACATGGGCGTGTGACCCGAGGCGGCTGCCAGCCGCGCGAACACCGGGCAGTCCGGGCTGTGCGCGCCCGGCAGGTAGCCCAGGCTCATCAGGAACTCGCCGGTGATCTCACCGCCGGTGAAGCGGAAGGTCTTCTTGAACAGCTTCACCCAGGCCGCCTTGTCCTGCGGATGATGCGCGTCCAGCCACGCGGCGAAACTGCCGTGGCTGGCCCGCAGCTGCTGGATGACCTGCGCGTTGTGGACCGCCGCATGCACCTTGAGCCGGTTGCGGATGATGCGGGCATCGCCCAGCAGGCGTTCGATGTCGCGCTCGCCATAGGCGGCCACGGTGTCCACATCGAAACCGTCGTACGCGGCACGGAAACCCTCGCGCTTCTTCAGGATGGTCTCCCAGCTCAGCCCGGCCTGGTTGATCTCCAGGATCAGCCGTTCGAACAGCTCGCGTTCGTCGCGCTGCGGGAAGCCGTACTCGTGGTCGTGGTAGTGGCCATGCACGGGATGGCCGGGGGCGATCAGGCAGTAGCCGCTCACGGGGTGTCCTTGGATGAAGGGGGAGGGGTCTGGATGTCCTGCGGCTCGCCGCCATCCAGCGACACCTGCGGCCAGCGAGGGCGATGCAGCGTGATGCTGCCCTGGCGCACCGCCGTCTGGATGCGGCCGGTGCTGCCGGACCAGAAGGTCAGGGTACCGCCGTCGCGCCACTGTGCGCCCTCCAGCACATGCAGCTGGCAGGACGATCCCACGGTGCCGCTCACATCGCACAACAGCATCTCGTCGCGTCCGTCGCCATCCAGGTCGCGGCGCAGGGCCACGCACGGATGGCCGGGCCGCAGGCAGTCGTTGGCGGGCACCTGGCCGGCGAGCAGCGCGTCCCACCAGGCGGTATCCGGTGCCGGGCTGTTGGCGGCGGACACGAGCTGGCGCTGCAGCACGGCGCGCTCGGTCACCGACGCCACCGACGACGTCGTGCTGTCGCCATGCCAGCGCGACTGCCGCGCGAGCGCGGCATCCATCACCGCCACGGCACCGGGCGCGTCCTTGAAGCCCGGTGCGTCGCGCAGGGCCTGCAGGGCCTGGTAGCCGCGCCGGCCGAGCTCGAAGCGCAGCACGCGCGCGTCGTCTTCCTCGATCTGCGGCGCCTGCGCCTGCAGGCGGGTGACCTGGCTGTGCACGCTCAGCCGCACCGGGTCCAGCAGGGGCGTATGCGGCAGCACCGCCGCGGCCAGCACGGCCCAGCAGACCCAGCGGTTGACCGTCTCGATGCCCTGCAGCCAGCGCGGGTACCGGCGCAGCGCGGCCCAGGCGTAGCCGAGTGCATAGCCGGCCAGCAGCAGGGCGATCAGTGCCACCCACACCCGCGGCAGCGTCCAGCCATGCTGCTCCACGCGCAGGGCTACCGCGTAGAGGGCCAACCCTGCGTAGATCGGCAACGCCAGCAGGCTGGCATCCACCAGCCGCCGCAACCACGCCGGATACGGCGGCACGTCGCTGTCCTGCTGGTAAACCGCATTGGTGAACACCACCAGCAGCGCCACGATGGACAGCAGCAGGGCGGCAGCCGAGCGGGTCTTCCACAGTGGTTCCAAGCCGGTGAACGGCAGGCTGCAGACGAACAGCACGGCGATGAACGCCAGCAGCGGCAGCAGTCCCTTGCACACCGCGAACAGCACCTGCCGGGTGACCTGCACCGCGCGCTGCTGGGTGCGCCCGATCAGAATGCCAAAGCCCATCAGCGTGCCGGTGGCCAATGCGATGAAGGCGCCCTGCTGGAACAGTCCGCGGAAGAAGCGGATGTCCACCAGCATGAACAGCAGCGCCCACAACCACAGCAGCAGCCAGGTCAGCCCGGTGAACGCCACGGCCAGGGCCAGGGTCAGCGCGTTCTGCCAGGCGTGTTCAAACAACGCGGTGTAGGTGGCTCGCCAGTGGCCGCTGGCGAGCCGGAACTGCCACCACGGCAGCAGCACGAAGAAGCCCACCGCCATGCACAAGGCGAAGGGCGTCACCAGCGGCCCTTCGGCCAGCCCGGGCGCGCCCTGCAGGTTCCAGCCGACCCAGCCGGCCAGGGCCAGCACGCCCAGCAGGCCGATGCCGGCGTGCGCCCACAGACGGCGGTCGTTGAGCCGCGTTGCCGCCAGTACGATCGCGCCCGGTACCAGCAGGACCGCCGCGTTCCAGCACAGTTGGCCGGTGATGCTGTCGAACGGCCAGGTGGTATCGGCCTGGGTGGCGATGTACAGCAGCAGCCCCTGCAACAGGGCGATCAGCACGATCGCGCTGCGGGTGTTCAGCGGCAGCGGCGGGCTGTCGTTCATGGATGCTCTCCTTCCGTGAGTGCGTGCATCGTAGCGGAGGGCTCACGCCGGTGCGCAGGCCCAGCGGGTAGAATGGCGCCATGTCCGAGCTTTCCACCTCTCTCGCCCATCATTTCCTGGTCGCGCTGCCGTCGCTGAGCGATCCCCCGTTCGCGCGCAGCGTTGCGCTGATCTGCCAGCACGACGACAACGGTGCGATGGGGGTACTGGTCAACCAGCCCTCCGAATACACCTTGGGCGAAGTGCTGGCGCAGATGGAGATTCCGACCGAAGACGGCGCACTGCGTGGGCAGATCGTGCTCAACGGCGGCCCGGTGCATCCCGAACGCGGCTTTGTGATCCATGACGATGCGCGCCCGTGGGATTCCAGCCTCAACGTGGGCCAGGGCGTGTACCTGACCACCTCGCGCGACATCCTCGAAGCGATGGCGCGCGGCGAAGGCCCGCGCAACGCGCTGGTCACGCTGGGCTGCGCGGGCTGGAGCGAAGGCCAGCTCGAAAGCGAACTGGCCGACAACAGCTGGCTCACCGTGCCGGCCGATGAGGAACTGCTGTTCAGCACCCCGCTGGAGCAGCGCTGGCAGGGCGCGGCCTCGCGCATCGGCGTGGACCTGTTCCGTCTCACCGACTACAGCGGCCATGTCTGAGCCGGCCACCACCGCGCCCGGCACCATCCGCCGCGACGGCACCGTGCTTGGTTTCGACGTGGGCTCGCGCCGGATCGGCGTGGCCATCGGCAGTTCGTTCGGCACGCATGCCCGCGCCATTGCGGTCGTGGATGTGCACGGCAATGGGCCGGACTGGGCCGCGGTCGAACGCCTGCTCAAGGAATGGCGCCCGGACGGGCTGGTGGTTGGCGATCCGCTGACCCTGGACGGCCAGGACCAGCCCAACCGCAAGCGCGCGCACGGTTTCGCGCGGCAGCTGCGCGAACGTTTCAAGTTGCCGGTGGTGCTGATCGACGAGCGGTCCAGCTCGGTCGAAGCGGCACGCCGGTTTGCGGTCGAGCGCGCCGAAGGCCGCAAGCGTCGCCGCGATGCCGCCACCCTGGATGCGGTGGCCGCAGCGGTGATCATCGAACGCTGGCTGTCTTCGCCCGACGACGCCACCCCCGTTTCCTGACCCCAGACCTAGCCCATGACCGCCTCGCAACTCGATTCCGATGGACGCCTGCGCCACCTGCTGACCCTGGAAGGTCTTCCCCGCCAGACCCTGCTGCAGCTGCTCGACCGTGCCGGCCAGATCCGCGATGCCGCCGTTGGCCGGGTCGGCAACAAGCGCCACGTGCTGGGGGGCTCGGCGGTGTGCACGCTGTTCTTCGAACCGTCCACCCGCACCCGCAGTTCGTTCCAGCTGGCCGCACAGCGGCTGGGCGCGGACGTGCTGAACTTCGACGCGTCGACCTCGTCCACGCGCAAGGGCGAAACCGCCTGCGACACGCTGAAGAACCTGGAAGCGATGGGCGTGCGCGGCTTCGTCGTGCGCCATCCCGATGACGGCGCCGTGGCGGCGCTGGCCGCCGCCGCAGGCGAGGGCACCGCGCTGGTCAACGCCGGTGACGGACGCAGCTCGCACCCGACCCAGGGCCTGCTCGACATGTTGACCCTGCGCCAGGCCAAGGGCAGCGATTTCTCGAAGATGAAGGTGATCATCGTCGGCGACGTGAAGCACTCGCGCGTGGCCCGCACCGACCTGCATGCACTGCGCACGCTGGGCGTGGGCGAGATCCGCGTGTGTGGCCCGCAGTCGCTGCTGCCGGACGATGACACGCTGAAGGGCTGCATCGTCGGCCAGGATTTCGACGCGATGCTGGAAGGTGCCGATGCGCTGATGATGCTGCGTCTGCAGCGCGAGCGCATGGAAGAAGGCCTGGTGCCGTCGCTCGAGCAGTATCACGCGCAGTACGGCCTCGATGCCGCGCGCCTGAAGCGCGCCGGCCAGGACGCCGCCGTGCTGCACCCCGGCCCGATCAACCGCGGTGTCGAAGTCACCGACGAGGTGGCCGACGGCCCGCAGTCGTGGGTACTGCGCCAGGTCGCCAACG
Organism: Stenotrophomonas sp. GZD-301; assembly: GCF_049310345.1. NCBI lineage: Bacteria > Pseudomonadati > Pseudomonadota > Gammaproteobacteria > Lysobacterales > Lysobacteraceae > Stenotrophomonas > Stenotrophomonas sp. GZD-301. The sequence continues at coordinate 26,998 of NZ_JBMOWY010000046.1, forward strand.
GCGTCGCCGTGCGCATGGCGGTGCTGGAGACGTTGCTGGGGTGAGGGGTGGGGTATCGCCCTGGGTGCCGGCCGCTGGTTGGCTCCGCAGAAATTCAACAGTCCTGTAGTGCCGGCCGCTGGCCGGCTCCGCAAAAATTCAACAGTCCTGTAGTGCCGGCCGCTGGCCGGCTCCAGACGAATCCGACCGCATGTGGAGCC
>NZ_JBMOWY010000047.1:0-30936 GCF_049310345.1 Stenotrophomonas sp. GZD-301
GGCTGGATCAGGCTTGCGCCCATTGTCCAATATTCCCCACTGCTGCCTCCCGTAGGAGTCTGGACCGTGTCTCAGTTCCAGTGTGGCTGATCATCCTCTCAGACCAGCTACGGATCGTCGCCTTGGTGGGCCTTTACCCCGCCAACTAGCTAATCCGACATCGGCTCATCTATCCGCGCAAGGCCCGAAGGTCCCCTGCTTTCACCCGAAGGTCGTATGCGGTATTAGCGTAAGTTTCCCTACGTTATCCCCCACGAAAAGGTAGATTCCGATGTATTCCTCACCCGTCCGCCACTCGCCACCCATAAGAGCAAGCTCTTACTGTGCTGCCGTTCGACTTGCATGTGTTAGGCCTACCGCCAGCGTTCACTCTGAGCCAGGATCAAACTCTTCACTTAAAAACGCATAGTCCGAGGACTAAAAATTTAAAGCTGCAGATGCTTGACCGCTGGCAACGTTTCGCTTGCTTTAAAACAATTGATATGTTGCTTGATCAAACGTCTGCAAGATGGACAATCATCCTTCCTGCAGGCGCCTTCACAAGATACCTGCGCATACTGTCAAAGAACTTTGGAGTCGGCCTCAGCGCCTCCCTCCGTGTGCAGCGACGTTTCCGTCGTTGCGAGCCGCCCATTATAGCGGGCTTTTCTGCTTCGTCAACACCTTTTTTCAAGGTCGTTTCACCGAAGTGAAACGTTGTTGCCGATGCCGCTTCGTCGTTTGCCCCGAGAGGCTTTCGTCGTTGCGAGCCGCCTATTATGTCAGGCTTTTCGTTTCCGTCAACACCTTCTTTCGAAGTGGTTGGCGTCCTGTTCCTTCGCGGTTGCCGCCTTGCGGTGGCCCCTGCGTCGGGGGAGGGAAAGTATGTCCCTATCGGGGGCGTTTGTGAAGGGGGAACATCACTTTTTTTGACGCCTTCGTCCTCCCATTCAGGTCCGGCCGCGTCTCCGCGGCCGGAAACCCTTGTGGCGCTTAGGCCACGACCAGCAGCACGCGCGCGAAGGTGCGCTTGCCGACCTGCAGCAGGCCTTCAAAACCGGGCTCGAACACCTTCTGGGCGTCGTCCACGACCTCGCCATCCACCTTCACCGCCCGCTCCTTGAGCTTGCGGGACGCCTCGGAGTTGCTCGGGGTGAGACCGGCGGCGGTCAACAGCGCACCGATCCGCAGGCCCTCGGCCGGAATCGCCACTTCCTGCAGCGGCAGCAGGGTCACATCGCCCTGCCCGGTCACGGCGGCATTCCAGCCGGCGATGGCCTGTTCGGCAGCGGCGGCGTCATGGAAGCGGGTGGTCAGCTCGCGCGCGAGGCGCAGCTTCACCTCGCGCGGGTTCAGCCCGCCCGCCTCGACCTGCGAACGCAGGGCCTTGGCCTCGGCTTCGCTGATATCAAAGGAGAGCAGCTCGATCCAGCGCCACATCAGGTCGTCGCCGATCTTCATGGTCTTGGTGACGATGTCGATGGCCGGCTCGCTGATACCAATATAGTTGTTGAGCGACTTGGACATCTTGGCCACGCCATCCAGGCCTTCCAGCAGCGGCATGGTCAGCACGATCTGCGGCTTCTGCCCGTAGTGCTCCTGCAGGCCACGGCCCATCAGCAGGTTGAACTTCTGGTCGGTACCGCCCAGCTCGACGTCGGCCTCCAGAGCCACCGAGTCGTAGCCCTGCACCAGCGGGTACAGGAACTCGTGCAGGGCGATCGACTGCTGGGCGGCGTAGCGCTTGGCGAAGTCATCGCGCTCGAGCATGCGCGCCACGGTGTGCTGGCCGGCCAGGCGGATCATGTCCGCGGCGCCCATCTTGCCGAACCACTCCGAGTTGAAGCGGACTTCGGTCTTGTCGCGGTCCAGCACCTTGAAGACCTGGTCCTCATAGGTACGCGCGTTGGCCAGCACGTCGTCCTTGCTCAGCGGCTTGCGGGTGACGTTCTTGCCGGAGGGGTCGCCGATCATGCCGGTGAAGTCGCCGATCAGGAAGATGACCTGGTGGCCAAGGTCCTGGAACTGGCGCAGCTTGTTCAACAGCACGGTGTGGCCCAGGTGCAGATCCGGGGCGGTGGGGTCGAAGCCGGCCTTGACCCGCAGGGGACGGCCGCTTTCCAGACGCTGACGCAGCTCCTCGGACTTGAGGATCTCATCGGCGCCACGACCGATCAGGGCAATGGCTTCTTCAATCGAGGACACGTGACAACTCCCGGCAATGCCTTATTTACATGAATGACGTTAATTACAAGTTAACCGCAAGCGCTTCACAAAAGCCAATAGGCACAAGGGTTTGACGCACTATTTATACCTGTCTATGTTACCGACGTTTGGGCCCGCGCTCCCGGGCCAGCCAGGAACAGACCGACGATGCTGAACTCCGATCAAGGCCGCGCGCGCAAGCAGCGCTTCAAGGAACGCCTTCACGTCCTTCACGACACCGCCCTCCATCGGAAGCTCAAGCAGCATCTGCCCGCGGCCTTCAACCAGCGCTGGACCCGCCGTCACTGGATGCATGCCAGCCTGTTCGCCACCATCGGCGCGCTGGTGGCCACGATCGTCCCCGGCTTCTCGCACACCATCGAGTCCCCCTATTCCGACGGCCATGCCACGCTGGCCCTGCCGTTGCCGCCGCTGGCGCAGGAACGCCGGCTGCAGACCCCGGGTGACAGCTGGCAGGTGCTGCGCGTGCAGCGCGGCCAGACCCTGAGCAACCTGTTCGACGAGGCCGGCATCCCGGCCACGGTGATGCACCAGGTGCTGGAGCACCCCGGCGCACGCCAGGCCCTGACCAAGCTGCGTCCGGGTGCGGAGATCGCCTTCGACCTGCCGCTGTCCGGCGACCTGCGCACGATCCGCTTCGACCGCGATGCCGACAACCGGGTCGAACTGTCGCTGAAAGACAACCAGATCACCGAAAAGGTGATCAAGCGCGAGTCGTCGACCCGCCGCATCGTCGCCAGCGGCGAGATCACCAGTTCGCTGTACGCCGCGGCCCGCAAGGCCGGCCTGTCGCCGTCGGCGATCGCCACGATGACCGACGAGATCTTCAAGTACGACATCGACTTCTCCAAGGACCTGCAGCCCGGCGACCGCTTCAGCGTGGTGCTGGATGAGACCTGGCGCGAAGGCGAGAAGGTGGACACCAGCAAGATCCTGGCCGCGACCTTCACCTCGGGTGGCAAGACCTACAGCGGCTTCCGCTTCGACCGCAACGGCAAGTCCGAGTACTTCGATGCCAGCGGCCGGCCGCTGAAGAAGAGCTTCATCCGCATGCCGATCCCGTTCGCCCGGCTGAGCTCCAGCTTCGGCGCGCGCAAGCACCCGGTGCTGGGCAAGATGCGCATGCACAAGGGCGTGGACTACGCCGCGCGCACCGGCACGCCGATCATGGCCGCCGGCGATGCACGCGTGCAGTTCGCCGGCACCCAGCGCGGCTACGGCAACGTGGTGATCCTGGACCACGGCCGCGGCCACACCACGCTGTACGGGCACATGTCGCGCTTCGGTGCGATCAAGACCGGCCAGCGCGTGGCGCAGGGCACGGTGATCGGCTATGTCGGCTCGACCGGCCTGGCCACCGGCCCGCACCTCCACTACGAATTCCGCGTCAACGGCGTGCACCGCAATCCGCTGTCGGTGACGATGCCGCCGCCGGAGCCGCTGCAGGGCAGCGAGCTGGCCGCGTTCCGCGCGCAGACCGCGCCGGCGCTGGCCCGCATCCAGGGCATGGAGAAGCTGATCTACGCCGACGCTTCGCCGGCACCGGAGGCGGGCAAGGCCGCGACGGCCACCGCCAGCGCCGCCAAGCCGGCCAAGCCCAGCCGCGGTTGACCGTCGCGCCGCCGGTCCGATGCGCGCGGCCACCCGCGCATTGACGACGGCCGCTGCTTGCGCGGAAGCTGGCTGCACTCCGTACAAGCGCCTGCCATGACTGCTGTCGATCCGCACACTCCGCTTTACCTGGGCCTGATGTCCGGCACCAGCGCCGATGGCATCGATGCCGCGCTGGTGCAGTTTCCCGCCGAGGGCGGCTGCCGCTTCGTGCACGGGCATACCCATCCCTGGGACCCGGCGCTGCGTGCCGAGCTGATCGCGCTGGGCGAAGGCGGAGACATCGCCTCGCTGGACGCGCTGGGGCGGATCGACGCCGAGGTCGGCATCCAGTTCGCCGCCGCCGCCGATGCACTGCTGCGCGCCAGCGGCGTGCAGCGCGCGCAGGTCCGCGCGATCGGCTCGCACGGCCAGACGGTGCGCCACCGCCCGCTGGGCGATCCGGCCTTTACCTGGCAGCTCGGCGATGCCAACCGCATCGCCGAACTGACCGGGATCACCACGGTGGCCGATTTCCGTCGCCGCGACGTGGCCGCCGGCGGGCATGGCGCGCCGCTGATGCCGGCGTTCCACCTGGCGATGCTGGGCAGCGCCGGCGAGGACCGGGCGATCCTCAATCTGGGTGGCATCGCCAACCTGACCCTGATTCCCCGTGAGGGCATTCCGCGCGGCTTCGATACCGGGCCGGCCAACGCGCTGATGGATGCCTGGTGCCTGCGCCACCGCGGCGCACCGTTCGATGCCGAGGGCGCGTTCGCGGCCAGCGGCCGGGTGGATGACGCACTGCTGGCCGCCTGGCGGGCCGACCCGTGGTTTGCGCTGCCGCCGCCGAAGAGCACCGGGCGCGAGCAGTTCCATCTGGCCTGGGCCGAGGCGGCGATGGGGACCCTCGACCGGTCGCCGGCCGATGTGCAGGCCACGCTGCTGGAGCTGACCGCCGCCACCGTGGCCGATGCGCTGCTGGCCCACCTGCCGGGTGCCGCGCGGGTGCTGGTGTGCGGCGGCGGGGTACGCAATCCGGCGCTGCTGCAGCGGCTGGGGGCGCGCCTGCCGGGCGTGGTCATCGAATCCAGCGCGATGCATGGGCTGGACCCGGATTATCTGGAGGCGATGGGGTTCGCATGGCTGGCGCAGCGGACGCTGGACGGCCTGCCGGGCAACCTGCCGAGCGTCAGCGGCGCGCGCGGGCCGCGGATTCTGGGCGCGATCCATCTGGCGTAGTGGCGGGTTCTGATGGGCAGGTTGGTGTTGCGCGAAGAGCAGCCGGGCAGAGCCCGGCTCTACGGGGGCGTGCGGAGGGATAGCCGGGGGATGGCATCGCGCTGACCGCAGCCGGGCAGAGCCCGGCTCTACGGGGGGGCGTCGGGGAGGGCCTGCAGGGCTGCTATGGCGTCGGCCAGGGCGTTGACTTCGGGGTCGTGGAAGCCGCTGCGGACTTCCAGTTCGCTGGCGAACAGGCCCTGTTCGAGCAGCACCATGCAGGTGTGTTCACGGGTCCAGCCACGGGCGACGGCGACGCGCCGGATACGCTCGTTCAACAGCGGGTCCAGATCCCGCAGCAGCAGATCGACCATTGTTCTCCCCGTTGGCAAGCACCGCCCCCACGGCACAACAGTACCCATCATCCAACAGCACATCGCGGGTGGCAAACCGGAGCGGCCGGCCACCCGCTGGCGGTCAGCCCGTGGTCGGGGCCTGGGTGGTGGCATCCACTTCGCGGCGCAGCCACCAGGCCATCAGCAGGCCGGGAATGCCGACCAGCACCGAGACCAGGAAGAAGGTCTGCCAGCCGTAGGCGTCGGCCAGCACGCCAGCGAACGGTCCCACGAACACCCGGCCCAGCGTGGCGAACGCCGACAACAGCGCGTAGTGCGTGGCCGAGAAGCGCGTGCCACACAAGCCGCTGAGCAGGGCCACGAAGGCTGCCGTGCCCATGCCGCCGGCGAAGTTGTCCAGGCTGAGGGCAAACAGCAGCAGGCTGTCCATCAGCGTGGGGTGCTCAAGGTGCACGATCAGCAGGTTGAAGGCCGGCACGGTGACCGAGCCCCACGCCCCGGCACCTTCGCGGGCCAGCGCGTAGAAGCCCAGGTTGGACACCAGCTGCAGTACGCCAAAGCCCAACAGGGCCTGTGACAAGCGCAGGCGCAACAGGAAGAAGCCACCGACGATGGCGCCCACGATGGTCATCAACAGACCGATGGTCTTGTTGGCCAGGCCCACTTCGGCCTGGCTGAAGCCCATGCCCTTTAGCAGGAACGGCGTGGACAGGCTGAGCGCGAACGCGTCGCCGATCTTGTACAGCACCACCAGCGCCAGGAACGCGCCGGCCCCGCGCATGCCGAAGTAGCTGCGCAGCGAGGCGTTGAGGGTCTGGAAGGGAATCCAGCGGGTCACGCCGAGGCCGACGATCATGGCGCCGGCGATCTGGCTGACCACGAAGGTGAGCCGGGTCCAGCGGTCGCTGCTGTCCGGGTCCAGGCCGACCAGCACCAGCAGGTAGTGCACCACCCAGGCGCCGACCGCGACACCGGCCACCAGTGCCACGAACCCGCGCAGCTCGCCACCGGCGCGCGACACCGGCGCGGTGAAGCGCGCCGGCAGGCGCGGCATCAACAGCAGCGCCAGCACCCCTACCCCGACCGCCAGCCCCGCCATCACCCGGTACACCTGCGGCCAGCTCTGCCACTGCTCGGCCCAGATCAGGGTGATGCCGCCGGACAGGACCATCGCCAGGCGGTAACCCAACACCGTGAACGAGCCGCCCAGACCGCGTTCGGCCGGTTCCAGCAGGTCGGTGCGGTAGGCATCGATGACCACGTCCAGCGTGGCCGACAGGCAGGCAACCAGCACCGCGACCCCGGCGAACAGGGGCAGGTTGCGCGAGGGCGACAGGCTGCTCATCAAGACAAGGGCGGCGGCCAGCGCGAACAGCAGCAGGACGATCCAGCCGCGGCGACGGCCCAGCAGCGGGATGTCGAAGCGGTCGATCAGCGGCGCCCACAGGAACTTGAAGGTGTACGGAATGCCGATCAGCGACAGGAAACCGAGCGTGACCAGGTCCAGCCCGTCCACCGTCAGCCAGGCCTGCATGGCCCCGCCGGTCAGCGCCAGCGGCAGGCCGGAGGCAAAGCCCAGCAGCAGGATCACGAACAAACGTCGCGCCCGCTCTAGGGGGGTATGCGGCACCGACACCGCCGCCGCTTCACTCATGGGGCGTAGTCCACCGTGAACGGGGCATGGTCGGAGAAGCGCTCATCGCGGTAGATCGAGCAGCCGCGCAGGCGCTCGCGCAGGCCGGGGCTGACGAACTGGTAGTCGATGCGCCAGCCCACGTTGTTGGCGCGGGCCGCACCGCGGTTGCTCCACCAGGTGTAGTCCTCGCCGTCGGGGTGCAGCAGGCGGTAGGCATCGGTCCAGCCCTGGCCGGCGGCGATGTCCAGCGCCTGCCCGGCGTCCGCGCACTGGCCGTTGAGCCAGTCGCGCTCGGGCGGCAGGCAGCCGGAGTTCTTCTGGTTGGACTTCCAGTTCTTGATGTCCAGCGCCGAGCGCACGATGTTCCAGTCGCCGCACAGCACGTAGTCGCGGCCGCTGGCCAGCCATTCGGCCAGGATCGGGCGCAGCCACTCCATCACCTCGTACTTGAAGCCCTGGCGCAGGTCGCCCGAGCTGCCGGAGGGGATATAGAAGGAGACCACGCTGAGGTTGCCGTAGCGGGCCTCGATGTAGCGACCTTCATCGTCAAACGGCGCCCAGCCCAGCGAAGTGATCACCTGGTCGGGCTCGCGCTTGCTGTAGATGGCCACGCCGCTGTAGCCCTTCTTGGTGATGGCGTCGCGGTAGAAGCAGTGGTGGCCGTCCGGGCGGAACATCGGGTCGGTCAGCTGGTCTTCCTGGGCCTTGGTCTCCTGGATGCACAGCACGTCGGCGTCCTGGGCGCGGAACCAGTCGAGGAAGCCCTTGGTGGCGGCGGAACGGATGCCGTTGGCGTTGAAGCTGATGATGCGCATGCTGACCCGGGTCTGGAGCGGTAACCGGCAAAGCATACCGGGTTGGCCCCCGGCCCGGCTGGCCGGATCCGGCCGTTGCAGGCCCCGCGACCGTCTGCCGCGAGCCTGAATTGCCGCCCATGCATTAGGATTTGCGCTCCAAATGAATTGAATAGAGTCTAGATGAGCGACCATCGCCACCGTTTTCTGCAACTGGCCCTGACCGCCGATGCCCTGCGCTTCGGCCAGTTCACCCTGAAGTCCGGCCGCCTGAGCCCCTACTTCTTCAACGCCGGCCGTTTCGATTCCGGCGCCCGCATGGCCCAGCTGGCGGCCTGCTATGCCGACGCGGTGGAAGCCACCGGGCTGAAGTTCGACGTGGTCTTCGGGCCGGCCTACAAGGGCATCCCGCTGGCCACCGCGACCGCCTGCGAGTTCGCCCAGCGCGGGCGCGACCTGCCGCTGAGCTTCAACCGCAAGGAAGCCAAGGCCCACGGCGAGGGCGGCAACCTGATCGGCGCGGACATGAATGGCAAGCGCGTGCTGATCGTCGATGACGTGATCACTGCCGGTACCGCGATCCGCGAGGCACTGGGCATCATCAAGGGCGCCGGCGGCACCCCGGCCGGGATCGTGGTGGCGCTGGACCGCCAGGAGATCGCGTCGGAAACCGACCTGCGCTCGGCCGCCCAGGCCGTGGCCGAGGAAGCCGGCATTCCGGTGGTGGCCGTGGCCACGCTGGCCGACCTGCTTGATTTTGCCTCCGGAAATCCGGAACTTGTCGGCTACAGGCAGCCGCTGGAGGACTATCGTTCCCGCTACGGCAGCCGTCCTACGCGCTGACAGCAGGGGGCTGTCCACCATGTCCAGGGTTTCCGCCATTGTCGTGATCGGCCTGCTGCTGGCATTGCCAGCACCGTGGGCGCAGGCACAGAAGGCGCACAGCGATGTGCCGGTCAAGCCGAAGAAGCTCTATTGCTGGAACCAGGGCAACGAACGGATCTGCAGCGATGCGCTGCCCCAGGACGCGGTGAACGCCGCGCGCGAGGAGTTCAGCGTCAACAGCGGCCTGCGTCGCGGTGAGGTGCAGCGCGCGATGACCGACGAGGAACGCGCCGGCGCTGCGGTGGAAGCCGCCCAGCGGCAGCTGGACCTGGCCGCCGAGCAGACCCGCCAGCGCACCGAGCAGGCGATGCTGGCCACGTATGAGAACGAGGCGGACCTGCGCCGGGTGTTCGTCGAACGGACCGGCATCCTGGACAACAACATCCAGACCGCCCACTACAACGTGGCCAGCCTGCGCGACGCGCTGGTCACGCTGTTGTCGATGGCAGGCAACCGTGAGCTGGCTGGCTCAGCGGTGGCCGACAAGCAGGCCGCGGAAATCCGCCAGCGCCACACCGAACTGCTGGCGCAGAAGCGCATGCAGGCCTCGTTCGAGCAGCAGCGCACCGCGCTGGATGCGGAGATCGAGGAAACGCTGCAGCGCTATCGCCTGCTGAAGGGTGTGGCAAGCGATCCACGCGGGTAAGGCGGCCGGGCAGCGCCCGGCACCACGACGGAACCCAACGGGCGGATGCATGGGCATCCGCTTTTTTTTGGCGAGGCGGCGGCCGCAGGGTCGGAACGCACCTTTTTATGCACTCTTTACGCGCCGCCGGCCTGGCAGGCGTGGAGCGTTTACGCCCTGGAGGACCACCATGCACGCCTGACGTGGAGTGGTTCCACCTGGACGTCCCATGAGCCTGTATTCGACCGTGTTCCCTGCCGCGAGCGCCGACCGGCGCCGATCGCGCGCGCGTGCTGCCGGTGCGCCCCGCACCGCGCCCTTCCTTTCCCACCGCTGAGGCCACGACCATGCCTGCCTGGCTTTCCCTGGTGTGCGGCGTGCTGGTGCTCGTCGCCGCCGCCTACCTGCTGTATGTCGTGCTTCGGCCCGAAGCGTTCTGACCGGAGCCGACCATGACCGAGATCCTGTTGATCCTGCTGGCCAGCATCGTGCTGGCCTTCCCGCTCGGGCTGTACCTGGCCCGGGTGATGCGTGGCGCGCCGATGCGTGGCGACGCCGTATTCGGGTGGGTGGAGAAACCGCTGTACCGGCTGCTCGGGGTGAACCCCGCACGCGGCATGTCCTGGCGCGGCTACGTGGGCGCGTTCCTGCTGAGCAACGTGGTCATCGCCGCGCTGGTGCAGGCCGTGTTCATGACCCAGGCCTGGCTGCCGTTCAATCCCGACCAGATCCCCAACATGCGCTGGGACACCGCGCTGCACACGATGGTGTCGTTCCTGACCAACACCAACCAGCAGCACTATTCGGGCCAGGCGCAGCTGTCCTACTTCGCCCAGATGACCGCGATCACCGGCCTGCAGGTGGTGACACCGATGATGGGCCTGGCGCTGGTCGTGGCGACCCTGCGGGCGCTGTTCGGCGCGCGGCCGGATGAGCCCGCGCCTGGCCAGACCCACCTGCTGCCGGCCGACCGCCGCATCGACGTGGGCAACTACTACGCCGACGTGGTGCGCGCCTGCGTGCGCTTCATGCTGCCGCTGTGCCTGCTGTGGGCGGTACTGCTGACCAGCCAGGGCGTGCCGTCCACGCTGGCCGGTGGCCCGACCGCCACGCCGATCGACGCCGCTGCAGGCATGGAGACGCAGAAGCTGCCGCTCGGCCCGGTCGCGGCGATGGTCGCGGCCAAGCAGCTGGGCACCAACGGCGGCGGCTGGTACGGCCCCAACAGCAGCATGCCGCTGGAGAACCCGACCCCGCTGTCCAACGCGCTGGAGCTGATCGGCATCCTGCTGATCCCGATCGCGGTGGTGTTCATGCTCGGCGCGTTCACCGGCCGCAAGCGCCTGGCCGGGCTGGTGTTCGGCTGCATGCTGGCGATGTCGAGCATTTCCGTGGCCGCGACGGTCTGGCTGGAAGGTCACTCGGCCACAGCCGCCAGTCCGCTGCTGATGGAAGGCAAGGAGGTGCGCTTCGGCGCCGACGGCACCGGCCTGTGGGCCGCGATCACCACCCAGGTATCCAACGGCTCGGTCAACGGCATGCACGATTCGCTCAGCCCGCTGGCCGGTGCGGTGCCGATGATCAACATGCTGGTCAATGCGATCTGGGGCGGCATCGGCTGCGGCCTGCAGCAGTTCATCGTCTACCTGCTGCTGGGCGTGTTCCTGGCCGGCCTGATGACCGGCCGTACGCCGGAACTGCTGGGCCGCAAGCTGGAAACCCCGCAGATCCGCCTGCTGGCGCTGCTGGTGCTGCTGCAGCCGATCACCATCCTGGGGTTCACCGCCGTGACCCTGGCGATCCCCGCGATCACCGGCACCTCCAACCCGGGCTTCCACGGCGTCAGCCAGGTGTTCTACGAGTACGTGTCGGCCTTCGCCAACAACGGCTCGGGCTTTGAAGGGCTGGGCGATGCGACGGTGTGGTGGAACCTGAGCTGCACCGTGGTGCTGCTGCTGGGCCGCTACCCGGTGCTGGTGATTCCGCTGATCGTGGCCGCGCAGCTGGCCGCCAAGCGCCGTGCCCCCGAATCGGCCGGCACGCTGCAGATCGAAACCCCGACGTTCGCGCTGACCCTGATCGCGCTGATCGCCATCCTGACCGTACTGCAGTTCATGCCGGCGCTGGTCCTTGGCCCGGTGGCCGACCACCTGTCGCTGACGCTGCACTGAGACACGACCCCATGAGCACCTATCCGTTGAATGCTTCCACCCACCGCCACCCGCGCCTGCTCGACGGCGCCGGTTGGCGGCGCGCCCTGCGCGATGCGGTCATCAAGCTCTCGCCCCAGCACCTGCTGCACAGCCCGGTGATGGCCGTGGTGATGGCCGGCACCGTGGTCAGCCTGCTGGTGACCCTGACCGGCAACGCGCCGCTGGGCTTCGGCCTGGCGGTCACCGGCATCCTGTTGTTGACCGTGCTGTTCGGCAACTTCGCCGAGGCCGTCGCCGAAGCGCGCGGCCGTGGCCAGGCCGCATCGCTGCGCCGTGCCCGCCAGGACCTGACCGCACGGCGTCTGGCCGCCGCGCATCCCGGTGCGGCCGAGACCCATGTGCCGGCCGCCGAGCTGCGCCCCGGCGACCATGTGATCGTCAGTGCCGGTGAACTGGTGCCGGCCGATGGCGAGATCGTGCAGGGCCTGGCCACCATCAACGAGGCCGCCGTGACCGGCGAATCGGCACCGGTGCTGCGCGAGGCCGGCACCGACCGCAGCGGTGTCATCGGCGGCACCAAGGTGCTGTCCGACCAGATCGTGGTGCGCATTACCGCCGAGCCGGGGCACAGCTTCCTGGACCGCATGATCGCGCTGGTCGAAGGCGCCAATCGCCAGAAAACCCCGAACGAGATCGCGCTGACCCTGCTGCTGGCGGCAATGACGCTGACCTTCCTGGTGGTGGTGGCGACCCTGCCGGCGATCGGTGCGTTCGTCGGCGTGACGGTGGACCCGCTGCTGCTGATCGCGCTGCTGGTGTGCCTGATCCCGACCACCATCGGCGGGCTGCTGCCGGCCATCGGCATCGCCGGCATGAACCGTGCGCTGGCGGCCAACGTGCTGGCCAAGTCCGGCAAGGCGGTGGAAGTGGCCGGCGACGTGGATGTGCTGCTGCTGGACAAGACCGGCACCATCACCCACGGCGACCGCCAGGCCACCCACTTCCATGCGCTGGCCGGGATCGATGCGACCCAGCTGCGCGAGGCCGCGCTGCTGTCCTCGCTGGCCGACCCGACCCCCGAAGGCAAATCGGTCGTGCGCCTGGCGCGCGAACAGGGCTGCACCACCGCCGAGCCGGCGCAGGCGCAGTACCTGGCCTTCACCGCGCAGACGCGCATGTCCGGCGTGGACCTGGAGGGCGGCCGACGCATCCGCAAGGGCGCCGCCGATGCGATCACCGCCTACGTGCGCGAGCTCGGCGGCACCGTGCCGGCCGAACTGCCCGGGCGCGTGGAGCAGGTGGCGCGCAACGGCGCCACCCCGCTGGTGGTGTGCGAAGGGCGGCACGTGCTGGGCGTGATCGAGCTGTCGGACGTGGTCAAGCACGGCATGCGCGAGAAGTTCGCCCAGCTGCGTGCGATGGGCATCCGCACGGTGATGATCACCGGCGACAATCCGCTCACCGCCGCGGCCATCGCGGCCGAGGCCGGGGTCGACGACTACATCGCCGAGGCCCGCCCCGAGGACAAGCTGGCGCGCATCCGTGCCGAGCAGGCCGGCGGACGGCTGGTGGCGATGGTGGGCGACGGCACCAACGACGCCCCCGCGCTGGCCCAGGCCGACATCGGCCTGGCGATGAACTCGGGCACGCAGGCCGCCAAGGAGGCCGGCAACATGGTCGACCTGGATTCGGACCCGGCCAAGCTGCTGGCGGTAGTGGAAGTGGGCAAGCAGCAGCTGATCACACGCGGCGCGCTGACCACCTTCTCGCTGGCCAACGATGTGTCCAAGTACTTCGCGATCCTGCCGGCGCTGTTCGCCGCAACGCTGCCGGCGATGGCCACGTTGAACGTGATGCACCTGTCCAGCCCGCGCAACGCGGTACTGGCGGCGCTGATCTTCAACGCGCTGGTGATCCCCGCGCTGATTCCGCTTGCCCTGCGCGGCGTGCGCTTCCGCCCGGCCACGGCGACCACGCTGCTGCGCCGGAACATGCTGGTATATGGGCTGGGCGGCGTGCTGCTGCCGTTCGCGGCCATCAAGTTGATCGACCTCCTCCTCGTCTCGGTATTCGGCGCATGAACCGCTCGCTTGCTTCCTCCCTTCCCCACGCGTCGCCGTCACGTGCGACCGCCGCCTCCACCCTGCAGCAGGACAGCGCATGGCGTCCGGCGATCGTGCTGGGCCTGAGCAGCCTGCTGCTGCTCGGCCTGGCCTACGCCGTGGCCGCCACCGGCGCCAGCCGGCTGCTGTTCCCGGCGCAGGCCGATGGCAGCCTGCTGCTGCGCGATGGCCAGGTGCGCGGCTCGCAGCTGATCGCGCAGCCGTTCGTGGGCGACGGTTATTTCCAGCCGCGCCCCTCTGCGGCCAATTACGACCCGATGGCTGCGGCCGGCAGCAACCTGGCGCGCAGCAACCCGGCCCTGCAGGAACGCGTGCGCGAGGCGACCCAGGCGGTCGCCCTGCGCGAGGGCGTCGCCGTGGCACAGGTGCCCGGCGACCTGGTGACCCAGTCGGGCGCGGGCATGGACCCGGAGCTGTCGCCGGCGGCCGCCGCCGTGCAGGTGGCACGCGTGGCGCGCAGCCGTGGCCTGCCCCTCGACCAGGTGCAGGCGCTGGTGCAGGCCCACACCCAGGGCCCGCAATGGGGCGTGTTCGGGCAGCCGCGGGTGAACGTGATGACCTTGAACGTCGCGCTGGATGCACAGCCGCTCCACGGCATGCCTTGATGCGCTGCGTACCGTTGCGGGCGCACAATCGCCACCCATGAGCGACTCCCGTACCCGCCAGGCCGATGCCCTGGTCGAAGGCCTGCAACGTGAAGCCGGCGGCAAACTCACCGTGTTCCTCGGTGCCGCGCCCGGCGTGGGCAAGACATACAGCATGCTCAGCCGCGCGCACGAACAGCTGCGCCGCGGCGTGGACGTGGTGATCGGGCTGGTGGAAACCCACGGCCGCGCCGAGACCTCGGCGCTGCTGGACGGGCTGCCGCAGGTGCCGCTGATGCAGTGCGAATACCAGCACTTCGAACTGCTGGAAATGGACCTGGACGCGATCCTCGCGCGCCGCCCGGCGCTGGTGCTGGTGGACGAGCTGGCCCACCGCAACGTGCCGGGCAGCCGCCACGAACGGCGCTGGCAGGACGTGATGGAGCTGCTGGAAGCGGGCATCGACGTCTGGACCACGGTCAACATCCAGCACCTGGAAAGCCTCAACGACGTGGTCATGCGGATCACCGGCGTGCGGGTCTTCGAGACCGTGCCCGATGCGGTGCTGGACCGCCTGCACGACATCGTGCTGGTGGACCTGCCGCCGCGCGAGCTGATCGAGCGCCTGCAGCAGGGCAAGGTGTACGTGCCCGAACAGGCGGCGCAGGCGCTGCAGGCGTTCTTCTCGCCGGCCAACCTGACCGCGCTGCGCGAACTGGCGATGCAGGAGGCGGCCGACCGGGTCGACAGCAGCCTGCGCGAAACCCGCGCCGCGCGCGGCGAAGGCAACCTGCCGCTGCGCCGCCGCGTGCTGGTGGCGATTGATGGCGGTGGCCAGAGCGAGTACCTGGTGCGGGTCGGGCGGCGCATCGCCGAGCGCCGTGATGCACCGTGGACGGTGGTGACCGTGCAGGGCCGCCGCCAGGATGAGGACACGCGGCGCGAGATCGATGCCGCGTTCGCGCTCGCGCGCCGGCTGGGAGGCGAGGCCGAGCTGCTGCACGGCAACAGCATCGCCGATGCCCTGCTCGACCATGCCGCGCACAACAGCGTGTCCACGCTTGTGCTGGGCCGCACCCGCGAACGGCCGGTGGCGCGGATGCTCAACCGCACCCTTACCCAGCAGCTGATCCAGCGCGGCGCGCACTACGAGATCACCATCATCGGCACCCCGCAGGCGCGTGCCCGCGCGCGCCGCTCGGGGCTGGCGATCGCCAACCGCAGCGCCGGCCAGGACATGCTGCTGGCGGTGGGCGCCACCGCGCTGGCCTGCCTGGTGGCGCTGTTCGCCGAGCGCTGGGTGGGCCTGTACGACCTGTCGATGGTGTTCATCGTGGCGGTGGTGATGGTGGCCGCGCGCAGCCGCACCAGTGCGGCGGTGATCGCCGCAGCGCTGTGTTTCCTGGCCTACAACTTCTTCTTCATCGCCCCGCGCTTCACCTTCGCCATCAGCGCGCGCCAGGGCGTGATCACGGTGTTCCTGTTCCTTGCCGCCGCGCTGGTCGCCGGCCGCCTGGCCTCGCGCCTGCGCATGCAGGTGGTGGCGCTGCGCGCGGCCAACCGGCATGCCCATGCGCGGCAGGCGCTGGGCCGCGAGCTGACCCGCGCACCGAGCAACGAGCAGGTTGCCCAGGCCGGCCGGGAAGCGCTGGAGCAGGCGCTGGATGCCCCGGCCTGGCTGCGCATCGGCCAGGACACCAGCACCAGCGGCAGCGCGGCCCCCGGCGAAACCGACCTGGCCGCCGCGGACTGGGCCTTCCGCCACGGACAGCCCAGCGGCCGCTTCACCGATACCCTGGCTGGCGCGGAATGGTGGTTCCTGCCGCTGCTGGATGGCGAGGATCGCGCGATCGGCGTGGCCGGCATGCGCTTTCCGCGCACCACTGCCCGGCTGGCGCCAGAGCAGCGCCAGCTGGCGGCGGCGATGGTGGACGACATCGCCCAGGCCGCGCTGCGCACGCAGCTGGTGGCCGACCTGGAAATGGCGCATGTCAGCAACGAGACCGAGCGTCTGCGCTCGGCCCTGCTGTCGTCGGTCTCGCATGACCTGCGCTCGCCGCTGGCGGCGATGATCGGCTCGGCCGACAGCCTCTCCAGCTATGCCGACGCTATGGATGCCACCGACCGCCGCGCCCTGCTGGACACCATCCTGATCGAAGGCGAGCGGCTGGACCGGTATATCCAGAACCTGCTGGACATGACCCGGCTCGGCCACGATGGCCTGAAGATCAACCGCGACTGGATCGGCGTGGACGAACTGGTCGGCTCGGCGGCGCGCCGCCTGCAGCGCTACCAGCCCGACGTACAGCTGAAACTGGACATTCCCGCCACGCTTGCACCGATCTGGGTGCACCCGGCGCTGGTCGAGCAGGCGGTGTTCAACGTGATGGAGAACGCGGCCAAGTTCTCCCCGCCCGGTGCGGCGGTGGAGGTGCAGGCACGGCTGGTGGAGGGCGAGCTGCGCATCGACGTGCTCGACGCCGGCCCGGGAATTCCCGACCAGGAACGCGCGCGCATCTTCGACATGTTCTACAGCGTGGAACGCGGCGACCGCGGGCGCCACGGCACCGGGCTGGGCCTGACCATCTGCCAGGGCATGATCGGCGCGCATGGCGGCAGCGTGCAGGCACTGCCGGGGCGCGATGGACGCGGTACTCTCATCCGCATCACGCTGCCGCTGCTGCAACCTCACCCTGCCGATGACAACGACGACTCCTGACCCCTCTTCCGGCGTGCCTCCCGCACGCGTGCTGGTGATCGACGACGAAGCGCAGATCCGCCGCTTCCTCGACATCAGCCTGCGCGCGCAGGGGTACGCGGTGCAGCAGGCGGCGAGCGGCCAGGAGGGGCTGGCATTGCTGGCCACCGACGGCAGCGATCTGGTGATCCTGGACATCGGCCTGCCGGACATGGAGGGCCACCAGGTGCTGGCCGAACTGCGCCAGTGGAGCCAGGTACCGGTGATCATGCTGACCGTGCGCGCCGGTGAGGCGGAGAAGGTGCGGGCGCTGGACAACGGCGCCAACGACTACGTGACCAAGCCGTTCGGCACCCAGGAACTGATGGCCCGCGTGCGGGCGCTGCTGCGCGCGCGCACGGTGACCGGCGACGGCGCCCTGCCGCATTTCGACGACGGGCATCTGCACATCGACCTGGCCCGCCGCGAGGTGCACCTGGACGGCGCGCCGGTGGCGCTGACGCGCAAGGAATACGCGCTGCTGTCGCTGCTGCTGCGCAACGCCGGACGCGTGGTGACCCAGCCGCAGATCCTGGCGGAGATCTGGGGGCCCACCCACCAGCACGACACCCACTACCTGCGCATCCTGGTCGGCAAGCTGCGCCACAAGCTGGGCGATTCCGCGCTGGACTCGCGCTATCTGTTCACCGAACCGGGCGTGGGCCTGCGGTTCAAAGGGTGATGGCCGACCACCGGTCGGGCGTCACCCGGTAGGTACCGACCGTTGGTCGGTACACCCGTCAGAAACCCAACTCCACACCGGGCAGCAGCGGCTGCAGCTGCGCACGGAACAGCGCCTTGATCCGCTCCAGCGCCGCCTCGTCGTCGGCCTCGAAACGCAGCACCAGCACCGGCGTGGTGTTGGACGCGCGCACCAGGCCCCAGCCGTCCGGGAAGTCCGCGCGCAGGCCATCGATGGTGGACAGGCGCGCACCGATGAACGGTGACTCCTCCCCCTGCGCGGCCGATACGAACAGCGACACCAGCGCATGCGGCGTGCCCGATTCGACCGGCACCTTCAACTCCGGCGTGGACACGCTGTCGGGCAGTTCCTCGAATACCTCCGACGGCGACTCATCGCGCTGGGCCAGGATTTCCAGCAGGCGCGCGGCGGCGTACAGGCCGTCATCGAAGCCGAACCAGCGTTCCTTGAAGAAGAAGTGGCCGCTCATCTCGCCGGCCAGCTCGGCATCGGTCTCGCGCATCTTGGCCTTCATCAGCGAATGGCCGGTCTTCCACATCAGCGGGCTGCCGCCGTTGCGCAGCACGTAGTCGGACAGCTTGCCGCTGCACTTCACGTCGTAGATCACCAGCGCGCCCGGGTTGCGCATCAGCACATCGGCGGCGAACAGCATCAGCAGACGATCCGCGTAGATGATCTTTCCTTCGCGGGTGACCACGCCCAGACGGTCGCCATCGCCATCGAAGGCCAGGCCGATGTCCGCGTCGAACCGCTTCACGGTCTGGATCAGGTCGTCCAGATTGTGCGGATCGCTCGGATCGGGGTGATGGTTCGGGAAAGTGCCATCCACATCGCAGTACAGGGGAATGACGTCGGCACCGATCGCCTCCAGCAGCGGCTGGGCCAGCTCGCCGGCCACGCCGTTGCCGGCATCGGCCACGACTTTGAGCGGGCGGTCCAGCTGCACATCGTCGGCGATGCGCTGGATGTAGTCGGCATTGACCTCGCGGGTCTGGAAACTGCCCGGCTCGGCGGCCACGTGCAGCTGGCCGTCGCGGATGCGCTGGTACAGCTCGGTGATCGCATCGCCGGACAGCGTCTCGCCGCCCACCACGATCTTGAACCCGTTGTAGTCCGGCGGGTTGTGGCTGCCGGTAACCGCCACGCAGCTGCCGGCACGCAGGTGGTAGCTGGCGAAGTACACCACCGGCGTGGGCGCCAGGCCGATGTCGATGACATCGCAACCGGCGCGGCGCAGGCCTTCGATCAGCCCGGCGGTCAGGTCCGGTCCGGACAGACGGCCATCGCGGCCGACCACGATCTCGCGCAGGCCTTGCACCTGCAGCACCGAGCCGATCGCCTGGCCGATCAGCGCCGCGACCTTCGGGGTCAGGTCGCGGCCGACCACGCCACGGATGTCATAAGCGCGGAAGATCTCGGCGGCGATGTCCTCGGCCGGTACCTGCGGCACCGGCGGCGGCGTTGCTTCGGTGCCCGCAACGGGCACGAGCGGCGCCTGTTCCAGGCTCTCGCGCAGCGTGGGGCCATCGCCCTGCTCGTCGGCGCCGGCAGCGCGGCGGCGCGGCAGCTGCACCTTGCCCTTGCCGAGCAGCAGCAGGCCGGCCATCGCCAGCAACAGCAGTGCCACCACCGCGCTCGGGATCGGGCCGAGGCCCATCGGGCCCGGCTCCACATCCGGCACGGCGGCGGCCAGGCGGAACCCGCTGGCGCCGATCGGCCGGGCCAACGCTTCGGCACCGCCGGCCATCTCGCCGGCGCCCTGCTCGACCACGTTGAAGGTGCCCTGGCGCAGCGCCAGGTAGCCGGCCGACGGCACCTGCACGGCATCGAAGGCGCTGGTCAGGCGCAGCAACGGCTGGCGCACGTACACCACCGCCGGCCCCTGCGGGCCCAGCGTAACGGTGCTGGCCAGGCCCAGCCGCTGGCCGCCGGCATCGCGCACCACGCGCAGCACGGGCTTGCCACTGTCGTCGGCCAGAGCGGCCTCAAGCAGGGCCAGGCGCGAGTAGCCAAAGGCCTTCGGATCGGCATAGGCCGCATCCAGGCCGGCGCCGAGCACCTGCACCTCTTCCACGCCCGGCCAGCCTTCGCGGATGGCCACGGCGCTGGCGTCGGCATCGCCGCTGGCCAGGGCCGCCACCACGCGCTCGCTCTTGAGCACCTTCTGCAGCTGCGCCCCCTGCGAGGTCAGTGCCGCCTGCAGGCCCTGCACCACGGCGTCGCGCGATGCCTCCAGCGTCTGGCCCACCGAGGCCTGCCGCCACTGCCGCACACCGCTGTAGCCGAACCAGATCGCCAGCAGCACCAGCGCACCGGCCAGCAGCGGCGCCGAGCGTCCGATCGCCAACGGTGACTGTCCTTCCGCCTTCGCCTTGCTCATGGATGCTTTCCCCTGTCAGCGCACCCCGGTATGGCCGAATCCACCCGTTCCCCTGGCGCTGTCGGTGAAAGTATCCACTACCTGCAGGCCCACGCGTGCAATCGGCAGCACCACCAGCTGCGCGATGCGATCGCCCGGCTGCAGGGTGAAGGGCTCGCGCCCGCGGTTCCAGGCGCTGATCAGCAGCGGGCCCTGGTAGTCGGCGTCGATCAGCCCGGTGCCGTTGCCCAGCACGATGCCGTGGCGGTGGCCCAGCCCGGAGCGCGGCAGCACCACGGCCGCCAGGTTCGGGTCGGCGATGTGGATGGCGATGCCACTGGGAATCAGCGCCGTGTCGCCCGGCTGCAGGGTCAGCTCGGTTTCCAGCGCCGCGCGCAGATCCAGCCCGGCGCTGTGTTCGGTGGCGTAGGCCGGCAGCGGCCAGGTATCGCCGAAGCGCGGGTCGAGCAGCTTCACCTGCAGCGGCTGCAGGGTGGAATCGATGGTCATGCGTGCAACCTCTGGGCAATCAGGGACAACAGTTGTTCGGCCAGCCGGGCCTTGGAGGTACCGGGGAACGCCTGCTCCCCGCCCTGCCAGTACGCAGTGGCGGCGTTTTCATCGCTTTCGAAGCCGCCGTTGCTGATGCCCACCTGGTTGGCGATCACCAGGTCCAGGCGCTTGTCCACCAGCTTGCCGCGCGCGTACTTCTCCACATCGTGGGTTTCGGCGGCAAAGCCGACCACCAGCTTGAGCGAGTTGGTCTGCGCGGCCACTTCGGCCAGGATGTCCGGCGTGCGCACCAGCTCCAGCGTCAACGTCTGGGTGCCGGCGGTCTTCTTCAGTTTCTGCGGCGCCACCTGGCGCGGCGTGTAATCGGACACCGCCGCCGCACCGATATAGATGTCGGCCGGCAGCGCACCCAGCACGGCGGCGCGCATCTGCGCGGCCGAACGTACGTCCACGCGCTGCACGCCCGGTGGCGTGGCCAGGTGCACCGGGCCGCTGACCAGCACCACCTGCGCGCCGAGGCGCGCGGCGGCGGCGGCAAGCGCATAGCCCATCTTGCCGCTGCTGCGGTTGCCCACGTAGCGCACCGGGTCCAGGTCTTCATAGGTGGGGCCGGCGCTGATCAGCACACGCAGGCCCTTCAATTCGGCGGTTTCCGCGTCGGCGGCGGCAGGTGCCTGCACCTGCGCCAACGCGGCCACGATGGCGTGCGCTTCGCTCAGCCGGCCCGGGCCGGATTCGCCTTCGGCCAGCGGGCCGTCTTCCGGGCCGATCACCTGGGCGCCGCGCTCGCGCAGCAGGCCGATGTTGGCCTGGGTGGCCGGGTGCTGCCACATGCGGTGGTTCATCGCCGGGCACACCGTCAGCGGCGCGGTGGTGGCCAGGCACAGCGTGGTGACCAGATCGTCGGCATGGCCGTGCGCCAGCCGTGCCAGCAGGTCGGCGGTGGCCGGGGCGACCACGATGCGATCGGCCCAGCGGGCCAGCTCGATGTGGCCCATCGCCTGTTCGGCCGCGCTGTCCCACAGCGTGGTGCGGGTGGGCTGGCCGGACAGCGCCTGGAAGCTCAGCGGCGTCACGAACTGCTGGGCACCGGCGGTCATCGCGACCTGCACCAGGGCACCGGCATCGCGCAGGCGTCTCACCAGCTCAAGCGACTTGTAGGCAGCGATGCCGCCACCCACGCACAACAACAGCTTCTGGCCTTGCAGCGGGCGCGCGGACGCCGAAGAAGCCTGGGGGGAGTCAGCCACCTGCGAATTTCCTGTCGAACCGAGGCGTTTAGCTTACCTGATGGGGTGTGGGCGACTCATGCCCCACGGGCATGAGAAGGGCGTTTTTGGTCATGAGGGGAAAGGTCGCCGACGTGATGGTCGGCATTTCCTACGCAAGAGCGGGGCGGCCACTTATGGGCTCCCTTCGCAGTCGGGCAGACACTGTCCACATGGCAATCAAAGATTGGCTCGAAGAGGATCGGCCCCGGGAAAAGCTGATGGAACGCGGCCCGGGGGCGTTGTCGGATTCGGAGCTCCTGGCACTGTTCATCGGCAAGGGCCCCAAGGGCTCGAACGCAGTCGAGAGCGCCCGTCTGCTGCTGGATGTGCACGGGCCATTGCGGCGACTGATGGATATGGATGCCAACACGCTCAAGAAGCTGCCGGCCCTCGGCCCCGCCAGCGCCTGCATGCTGATCGCCGCGCTTGAGCTGGCAAGCCGCCATCTTCTGGCCCAGCTCGCGCGGGGTGACAGTGTGTGCGACCCGACGTCGGCGGGGCGCTACTTCCAGCAACGGCTGCGCTCACGCCCGCATGAAGTGTTCGCCGTCCTGTTCCTGGACACGCGCAACCGGACGGTGGCTTACGAAGAACTGTTCTCCGGCACCATCGATGCAGCCGCCGTCTACCCGCGTGAAGTGGTCCGCCGTGCCCTGCTTCACAACGCCGCGGCCGTGATCGTTGCCCACAATCATCCGTCCGGCCATGCCGAGCCCTCCTCGGCCGACCAGCTCATCACTGCCGAGCTGCAGCAGGCACTGGGCGTGGTGGGGGTGAGGCTGCTGGACCACGTGGTGGTGGGGGACGGGCCGCCGGTGTCGATGGCCGAGCGCGGCTGGATCACGACGGGCCGGCGCCGGGGGAGCTGAATGAACCGGGCTGCCGGGTTGCCCTGCCAGGCGGTGGAAGCGGTTGCGGGGGCGGTTCCCCGCCCTGCTCTACCCCCGTTCAATGGATCGGGGCGGCTTCTGGGCTAAAATTACCGATTCCGCCGCTCCAGTCTCAAAGCAGGCCTTGTGAAAAATCTCCTCCGCGCCCTGATCAGCCAAGGCATCGAAGCCTTGCGCGCCAACGGCACTCTGCCGGCCGATACCCTGACCCCGGAATTCGTGGTGGAACGCCCGAAGACCCGTGAGCACGGCGATTTCGCCACCAATGCCGCGATGCTGCTGGCCAAGCCGGCGCGCAGCAACCCGCGCGCCCTGGCCCAGGCGCTGCTCGATGCGCTGCCCAAGAGCGCCGATGTGCTGCGCGTCGAGATCGCCGGCCCGGGCTTCATCAATTTCCACCTCGCCCCCAGCGCCTACCAGCGCGAAGCGGCCGGCGTGCTGAAGGAAGGGGCCGATTACGGCCACAACCTGAGCGGCAATGGCCGCACCGTGGGCGTGGAGTACGTCTCGGCCAACCCGACCGGCCCGCTGCATGTGGGCCACGGCCGCGCGGCGGCGATCGGCGACTGCCTGGCCCGCCTGCTGGAAGTGAACGGCTGGAACGCCAAGCGCGAGTTCTACTACAACGACGCCGGCGTGCAGATCGAGAACCTGGCGCTGTCCACCCAGGCCCGCGCCAAGGGGCTGAAGCCCGATGACGCCGGCTGGCCGGAAGCGGGCTACCGCGGCGACTACATCGAAGACGTGGCCAAGGCCTACCTGGCCGGCGCCACGGTGGAGCTGGAAGGCCATTCGGTGGTGGGCGAGCGCGACCCGGACAACCTGGATGCGATCCGCCGCTTCGCGGTGGCCTACCTGCGCAACGAGCAGAACCAGGACCTGGCCGCGTTCGGGGTGGATTTCGACATCTACTTCCTGGAAAGCTCGCTGTACAAGGATGGCAAGGTCGAAGAGACCGTGGCCCAGCTCAATGCCGCCGGCCACACCTATGAGGAAGGCGGCGCGCTGTGGCTGCGCTCCACCGACTTCGGTGACGACAAGGACCGCGTGATGCGCAAGTCCGACGGCACCTACACCTACTTCCTGCCGGACGTGGCCTACCACCTGAGCAAGTGGCAGCGCGGCTACGAGCGCGCGATCACCGAGCTGGGCGCAGACCACCACGGTTCGCTGGCGCGCGTGCGCGCCGGCCTGCAGGCGCTGGACGTGGGCATCCCGAAGGGCTGGCCGGAGTACGTGCTGCACCAGATGGTGACGGTGATGCGCGGCGGCGAGGAAGTGAAGCTGTCCAAGCGTGCCGGCAGCTACCTGACCCTGCGTGACCTGATCGAGGAAGCCGGCCGCGATGCGACCCGCTGGTTCCTGATCGCGCGCAAGCCCGATTCGCAGCTGACCTTCGATATCGATCTGGCGCGCCAGCAGAGCAACGACAACCCGGTGTTCTACGTGCAGTATGCGCATGCCCGCGTCTGCAGCCTGCTGCGCCAGGCGCAGGAGAAGGGTCTGTCCTACACGGCGAGCGAAGGGCTGGCCGGGATGGCCACGCTCAACGACGACGCATCGCTGTGGCTGATGATCGAAATGTCGCGCTTCCCGGAAGTGGTGGAAGCGGCCGGTCTGGCACTGGAACCGCACTTGATCGCGCAGTATCTGCGTGAATTGGCGCACGCGTTCCACACGTGGTATCACGGCACGCAGGTGCTGGTGGCCGACGATGCCGAGCGCAATGCAAAGCTGACGCTGGCCTGCGCCGCGCGCCAGGTCCTGGCCAATGGTCTGAACATCCTGGGCGTTTCCGCCCCGGAAAAAATGTAAGCAGTGGAGAAGCAGTAAATGGCAGCACGACGCGGCAAGAGCCAGGCACGACGCAACAGCAACCAGGGCACGCCGGGATGGGTGTGGCTGGTTGCCGGTGTGGCGATTGCGGCCGTGGTGTTCCTGGCGGCACCGAACCTGTTCAAAAGCGACGGCGACGGCTTCCTGCGGGTGGGCCCGCAGCCGAACCCGGCGGCGCAGCCGGCGCCGGTGAGCGACGCCGAAACCGACGTGGGCAGCGAACTGCCCAAGCCGGGTGCGGCCAAGCCTGCGGAACCAGCCAAGCCGGCGGCCACGCAATACGACTTCTACACCCTGCTGCCCGGCAAGGAAGTGGAAATGTCCGATGCGGAGCTGGCCGCCAGCGCGCGCGCCGAAGACCAGCGCCGCGCGAAGGCCGAGGCGCAGCGCGCGCAGGCCGCCCTGGAAGGCCGTCCGGTACCGGCTGCCCCGGCGACCGTGACGGCGGCCCCTGCCGCATCGGCGGCGGTGGCCACCACCGCACCGGCCACGACCAGCCCGGCCACGCTGCCGGCGCCGGTCAGCGAGCGTCCGGCGGCCAGCACCGCGCCGGCCTCCGCGCCCGCACCGGTGGCGGCCACCACGCCGGCCGCACCGAAGCCGGGTGCCACCGCTCCGGCGACGGCCGCCGCCGAGTCGGCCAACAGCAACGTGCGCTACATCCTGCAGGCGGGCGCGTTCGGGGCCTCCGGCGATGCCGAGGCGACGAAGGCCAAGCTGGCGATGATCGGATTGGCGGCACGGGTGGAATCGGCGCAGATCAACGGCAAGACGGTGTACCGCGTGCGCATGGGGCCGTACGGCAGCGCCGGCGAGCTGGCCGAGGCCAAGCAGAAGCTGGATGGCACCGGGCTGCAGGCGATGGCGATCAAGGCGCAGTAATCGCGGGCTGTTGTTCCCGGGAGAGTTCGACACGCCGGCCGCAGGCCGGCGTTTCTTTTTGTGCGAGACCAACGGTGGCCCGCACGTGCAGCTGCGCTATCGTCCGCACATGCCTTCTTCTTCCGATCCTGCCGCCCTTCCCGGCGTTGCAGGCGCCACCGGCCGCTACCGCGAATGGACACCGCCGGCCACGCTGCACGGCGACTTCGGCCAACTGTGGCGCAGCGATCTGCCGATGGGTCACGGTGGTGAGGTGGCGGTGCTGCCCGACGGCTGCGTGGACCTGCTGTGGCGCGATGGCCGGCTGTACGTGGTGGGGCCGGATGTGGTGGCCGCCCACCCGCAGCTGACGCCCGGTGCGCAGGTGCTGGGCGCGCGCTTCCAGCCGGGCGCCGCACGTGCCTGGCTGGGGCTGCCGATGTCGGAGATCGTGGGGACAGCGGTGGAACTGGACGCCCTGCTGGGCGTACCGGCGCGGCGGATGGCGGCGCGGTTGACTGCGGTCGGCGATGCCGACGCGCGCCAGCGCCTGTTTGCACGGGAGCTTGCGCTGCTGCCGCGCAGCGCGCGCGCTCCCCATCCAACGGCGGCGGCGGTGTTCGCGCAGGTGCGGGGCGGCGGCACGGATCTGTCCGCGCTGGCGACGACGCTGCAGCTGAGCACGCGCAGCCTGCGCCGGCTGTGCCACGAGCAGTTCGGCTACGGGCCGAAGATGCTGGAGCGCATCCTGCGCCTGCAGCGGCTGCTGGCCCTGGCCCGCGCGCGACCACGCGATGGGCTGGCGATGCTGGCGCTGGAGGGCGGCTACGCCGACCAGTCGCACCTGAGCCGGGAAGTGCGCGCACTGACCGGGATCGGGGCGGCCGCGCTCTGCGCCCAGTGGCGTGACTGACTGGCCGTTTTGTTCAAGACCGGTACGCTGCGACCGGCGATGCTGGACCTTCCTTCACCACGAGACCTTCCATGAGCAATGCACACGGCAACGACCGCCGCATCGACAACATCGAATTCAACGTGGGCGATATCGCCCGCAGCAAGGCGTTCTACGGCACGGTGTTCGGCTGGACGTTCACCGACTACGGCCCGGCCTACACCGAGTTCAACGATGGGCGCCTGTGCGGTGGCTTCACCACCGGCGAACCGGTGGTGCCCGGTGGCCCGCTGGTGATTCTGTACGCCGACGATCTGGCGGCCACCCAGCAGCGGCTGGAAGCGGCCGGCGCAACCATCTGCAAGCCGGTGTTCGCCTTCCCCGGCGGGCGACGCTTCCACTTCCGCGACCCGGACGGGTACGAGCTGGCGGTGTGGACGGCGGCATGACGCCAGCCCACCACCGGTAGAGCCGACCGTTGGTCGGCTCCCGCACAACGTGCGGCGCTTGTCGGACGCAGCGCCTGCGCGGCCGGAGCGGCGCGTAGGCGCCTTGCCGTCCTCAGTCGCGGGCGACCTGGAAGCCGGCGAACGACTGGCTGACCGGCATCACTTCGAGCCGGTTGATGTTCAGATGCGCCGGCAGGTTGGCAACCCACAGGATCTGCTCGGCGATATCGTCGGCCGTCATCGGGTTGGCCCCGGTGTAGAGCGTGTCCGAGGCAGCCTGGTTGCCGTGGGTGCGCACCAGGGTGAACTCGGTTTCGGCCATGCCCGGTTCGATGGTGGTCACGCGCACGCCGGTGCCGTGCAGATCCGATCGCAGGCCCAGCGAGAACTGGCTGACGAAGGCCTTGGTGCCGCCGTAGGCGTTGCCGCCCGGGTACGGGTATACGCCCGCCACCGAACTGATGTTGATGATCGCGCCCTTGCGCGCCACCAGCTGCGGCAGCAGACGGTGGGTCAGGGTGACCAGGGCGGTGACGTTGGTGTCGATCATGGTGCGCCAGTCGTCCAGCGAGGCGCTCTGTGCCGGGGCGGTGCCCTGGGCCAGGCCGGCATTGTTGACCAGCAGGTCGATGCCCGCGAAGTCTGCCGGCAGGGCGGCCAGCACGGCCTCCATCGCGGCGGTGTCGCGCACATCGAAGACGGCGGCATGTACGCGCTCGGGACCGTAGGCGTCGACCAGCGGCTGCAGCCGTTCGGCACGGCGCCCGGTGGCGATGACGCGCCAGCCGGCCTGGGCGAAACGATGGACGGCGGCAGCGCCAAAGCCGGAGGTGGCGCCGGTAATCAGAGCGGTACGGGTCATCGGGGTACTCCGTGGGAATCCCCCGCATTTTCGCACCGATCAGCGGATGCGGAACACGCGCGCCTTGGGCAGGTCCTCATCCACCTGCAGGAACCAGCGCCCGGCAATACCGGGGACCACCACGATGTCGGGGTTGCTGCGGCTGGCCTTGAGCGTCATCTCGCCCTTGAGCACCTGCCATTGCTGGCCGTTGTCCAGGGTGAACACGGTGCCGGGCGCCCAGCCATCCACCTGGCCGGTGACCTTGGCCTTGATCGGCCCGTCGTCCAGGCCGGGGAACATCGTACCCGGGGCCGGAACGCCCGGCGCGGCCATCGGGGCGGCCGCCACCGGCGCGGCCGGGGTGCGGGCGTCAGCCTCGCGCAGCAGGCGGTTCAGGGCCTGCAGCTGGTCCGGGCTGAGCCCTACCTGCGCCAGTTCCTGCGGGTCCACGCGCGCTTCAATTGCCACATACGGGGCCTGGGCGGCCGCCGTTCCGGCCAGCCACAGCATCCCCACACCCGCCATCACCTGCCACCTGCGCATTGCCTGCTCCACTGCCTGGACGTGCTCGATGGCGGCACTGTGCTTCACTTTCATGGCAGCCAGATGACAGCCGCACCGGTCGCGCCGGGCGCTGAGGCCGGCAGGGGGTAAAATGGCCGCCAGCCGCGCAGCCGCGCCGGCGGTATTGGACGTCACATGATCAACAACGATGTACTGCGCAGCATCCGCTACATGCTCGACCTCAGCGACGGCATGATCGTCGACACCTGTGCCCTGGCCGACCCGGCCTTCGTGGTCGACAAGGCCGACGTGGCCGGTTGGCTGCGCAAGGAAGACGAAGAAGGCTTTGTTGCCTGCGACGACCGCACCCTGGCGCACTTCCTGGACGGGCTGATCGTGCACTTCCGCGGCCGCGACGAAAGCCAGCCGCTGCGCCCGGTGGAAAAGCGCATCACCAACAACCTGGTGCTGAAGAAGCTGCGCGTGGCCTTCCAGCTGAAGGACGTGGACATGCACGAGATCTTCCAGCAGGCCGGTTTCCCGGTGTCCAAGCCGGAGCTGTCGGCGCTGTTCCGCCAGCCGGACCACAAGAACTACCGTGCCTGTGGCGACCAACTGCTGCGCAACTTCCTCAAGGGCCTGACCCTGCGCGTGCGCGGCGCCTGAGCCCCACGCCGGTCCGTGGCTCCGCCTGCGGGGCCACGTGCTGCAGCAGTTCGTCCATGAACGCCCGCGCCGCCGGTGTGGGCAGCTTCGACCACACCGCATGCACGCGCCGCACCGGCGCATCCTGGATGGCCACACAGGCCACGCCGGTAAAGCCGGCGGCGATCTGCGCGGGCACGATGCCCACTGCCAGCCCCTGCTGCACGAAGCGCTCGATCAGCGACATGTGGTTGATCTCGAACGGCACCCGATGCGGCAACCCGGCCGCGGCAAAGGCTTCGTCGGTCTGACGGCGCGCACCGCTGCCGTACTGGAAATCCACCAGCGGCAGCTCGGCCAACGTGGCCAGCGACAGCCGTCTGCGGCCGGCCAGCGGGTGCGCGGGCGGCAGCACGGCCACCATCGATTCCTCGGCGAGGAGGCGATGGCAGGCACCGTCGATGGCGGTGCCCGGCGACAGGCCGACCAGGGCGACATCGACGCGACGCTCGCGCACGTCTTCCATCAGCACTTCGCTCTTGTCCATGCGCAGGCGGAATTCCACCTGCGGGTAGCGCGTGTGGAAGGCCGCCAGGCAGGCGACCAGGTCCACGGCGGTGAGCGAGGTGATCTGGCCGATGGTGAGCGTGCCGCGCACCTGGCCGGCCACGGCAGCGACGTCTTCGCGCAGGTGGCGCAGCGCGTCGAGCACCTGCCGCGCGTGGGTGAGCAGGACCTCGCCGGCCGGGGTGACCCGTACCTGGCGCGGCAGGCGTTCGAACAGGGTGGCCTGCAGCTCCTCCTCCAGATGGGCGATCTGGTGGCTGAGCGCGGACTGCACCACGTGGCAGCGCGCGGCGGCACGGGTGAAGTTGCGTTCTTCGGCCAGCGCCACGCAGAACTCGAGCTGTTTGAGGTTCACGCCGGCATCTCCATCACCCATCTTATTTTCAGATGCGTTGGATGATAACTATTCATTTCCATCATCACGCAGGGAGGCGGACACTGGCGTCCCCCTGAAGTCTGGAAGCTGTATGACCGCCGATGTCCACACCCCCCTGAGCCGCTGGCAGGTGCTGCTGATGGCCTTTGCCACGGGCGTGGCGGTGGCCAGCAACTACTACGCCCAGCCGCTGCTGCACACCATTGCCGGTGAGTTCGGGGTGTCCTTCGGGCGCGCCGGGATGCTGGTGACGGCCGCGCAGTTGAGCTATGGCCTGGGCGTGGTGCTGCTGGTGCCGCTGGGCGACATGTTCGAGCGGCGGCGGTTGATCGTGGTGATGTCGCTGTTGTCGGCGGCCGGGCTGGTGGTGAGCGCACTGAGCCATACGTTCGTCTGGCTGGTGGTGGGCACGGCGATCACCGGCCTGTTCTCGGTGGTGGCGCAGGTGCTGGTACCGTTCGCGGCCACGCTGGCGCGGCCGGAAGAACGTGGCCGGGTGGTGGGCACGGTGATGAGCGGGTTGCTGCTGGGCATCCTGCTGGCGCGTACGGTGGCCGGCGCACTGTCGTCGCTGGGCGATTGGCGCTGGGTGTACTGGATGGCGGCCGTCACGCTGGTCCTGACGACCTGGGTGCTGTATCGCACGCTGCCGCGCTTCCATCAGCATGCGGGCCTGGGCTACGGCGCGTTGCTGCGCTCGATCGGCACGTTGTTCGTGGAGGAGCCGGTGTTCCGCCTGCGCACGCTGCTGGGCGCGTTGAGCTTTGCGATGTTCGCGATGTTCTGGACGCCGCTGGCCTTCCTGCTGGCGGGTGCGCCGTACCACTACAGCGATGCGACGATCGGGCTGTTCGGTCTGGTGGGCGCGGCGGGTACGTTGGCGGCAGGCGTGGCCGGCCGGATGGCCGACCGCGGCAAGGCGGCCCTGGCGACGACGCTGGCGCTGGTGCTGCTGGCCGCGTCGTGGCTGCCGCTGGGCTTCTCGACGCAGTCGCTGGTGGCGCTGGTGGTGGGCGTGCTGGTGCTGGACCTGGCAGCGCAGCTGCTGCATGTGAGCAACCAGAACGTGGTGTTCGCGCTGCGCCCGGAGGCGCGCAACCGGCTCAACGCGGGCTACATGACCGGGTACTTCATCGGCGGTTCGCTGGGGTCGCTGGTGTCGGCGCAGGTGTACGGCGCATACGGGTGGACCGGCGTGTGCGTGACCGGCGCCGGTGTGGCGGCGGTGGCGATGGCGGTGTGGGCGATGGCCCGGGGGGGGGGGGGGGGTCCAGGCAAGGAAACCCCACCAAAAGCAACTCTCCCCGCAACAAGAAA
>NZ_JBMOWY010000048.1:0-44047 GCF_049310345.1 Stenotrophomonas sp. GZD-301
TGTGTTAGTGGTGTTGTGTGTTGGTTTTCGCGGGTGGTTGCGACATTCTCGGAAGGCAGCCGACCAACGGTCGGCTCTACCGGCGAGGAGAGCAGCCGACCAACGGTCGGCTCTACCGGCGAGGAGAGCAGCCGACCAACGGTCGGCTCTACCTGTTGGTGTCAGAAGGTGGTCTGCAGCGCGAACTCAACGCGCGAGCCGGCGTTGCCGGGGAACAGGCGTTGGGCGGCGCGGTCGGTGTCGTGCGCGGTCAGGCGCAGTTCCCACGGGCCGTGGACGCGCCACACGGCGCTGAGCTGGCCGTGCAGGTAGTCCTCGCCCTGTGCGCTGTCGAGCCAGTAGTGGCCCACCGCACCCTCAAGGCGCCAGGACTCGCCCAGCGGCAGGCGGGCGCCGAGCTGGGCATAGGTGCCGCCGTGGCCGCCGGCCAACGCGTTGTCCGATACGCCCACCTGCAGCCAGTAGCGCTGCTGCCAGGTGAGCGTGCCGTTGAGCTCGGTCCAGTCCAGGTCCACGTTGGCGGACGGGTACAGGTAGCGGGTCAGGTTGACGTCCGCCGTCCAGTCGGTCGCCACTGCCCCGCTCCACCCGGCCACCAGGTCGAACTCGCTGCGTGCACCGTTGTCGGGCTGGAACGACACGCCCGAGCCCCATGCCGAGGCATACCAGCCGCGCGCACTGCTCAGCTTCACGCCGGCCTGCACGGCCGGATCGCCATCGCTCTGCGAGCTGCCGCGCCAGACGTAATCCGAGGTCAGGCTGGCGTTGCCCTCCACCGCGGCCGCCGCCGCACCACTCATCACCAGGCCCACCAGCAGGCCGCTGCAGCGGCGCACCAGGCGCCCTTTCAGTTGTTCAACCACCACGTTTCCACTCCAGGGACGGCGGCGCCGTCGAGGCGTGCAGTGTTCCCGGGGCGGCCGTAAAGCGGCTATGGCCCACTGGCAGGATCGGCGCAAAATCGCTGTAAATCCTGCGTTTCGGGATGGCACGAGGGGCGCGCGCTATCATGGCCGCTCCAACCTGCTGCGAGTAATCACGTGGACGCGATCCTGACCCCGGTATCGATTGGCGAGCTGATCGACAAGATCACCATCCTGGAAATCAAGGCCGAGCGCATCACCGATGCCGCCAAGAACGCCAACGTGCGTCTGGAGCTGGAGGGTCTGTTGCCGCTGTGGCAGGAACTGCTGGCCGCGCAGCCGGGCCTGGACGCGCTGAAAGCCGAACTGAAGGTGATCAATGCCCGCATGTGGGACATCCAGGACCAGCTCCGCGACAAGGAAGCGGCCCAGGACTTCGATGCGGTGTTCATCCAGCTCGCGCGCGGTGTTTACGGCACCAACGGCGAACGCGTCAAAGTAAAGAACGAGATCAACCGCATCGCCGGCTCGCAGCTGGTCGAGGAAAAGCAGTACCAGGGCGAGTAGGCCCTCGGCCCAACGCCGGGCTTAGAGCCCGGTGGCGGCCATGAAGCGTTCGCGGTCCTGCTGGGTACGCCGCCGGATCTCGGCGAGCGCTTCATTCTCGGTGGCTTCCAGCATCGATTCGAACAGCCGCTGGAAGTGGTTGCGCATGGCTAGGCGGGCAGCGGCCGGGTCGCGCTGACGCAGGGCGTCGAGAATGGCGGTGTGTTCTTCGTCGCGGGTGTCGTCGTCGTTGTGGCAGACGTTGGCATAGACCTGCTTCACGCGCGGCAGCTCGTTGCGCATCCGCCAGATCAACTGCACGCAGTGCTCCACCACCGGATTGCCGGCGATGCGCGCGATGGACAGGTGGAACTGACGGTCGGCCTCGCTGGCGGCGGCCTCGCCCGAGGCCGGGTCGACCATCGCGGCGATCAGGCCGGCCAGATCCTGCAGTTCGTCATCGGTGATGCGGCTGGCGGCCATCGCCGCCGCTTCGGCCTCGATCACCGCACGGGCGGCGGTGAGATCGAACGCCGAGACATCCGGCAACGCGCCGGGTGCCTGCGACGGGCGGGCCTTCACATAGACGCCCGAGCCGGTCTTGATGGTGATCAGCCCCTGCGCTTCCAGCGCGATTTCCGCCTCGCGCACCGTCACCCGGCTGACGCCCAGGCGTTCGGCCAGGTCGCGTTCGCCCGGCAGGCGCGAGCCCGGCGGGAACTCGCCTTTCTCGATCAGCGCGACGATTTCGGCGGCAATGGACTGGTACAGACGGGGTTCGGACATCATCAAAGGCCTGGCTGACAGGTGGCTGGGGACCGACACGCGGGCCGCGCCCTCAGAGAGCGGCGCGGTCCTGGAACCGCGCCACTGACCTCAGAAGCGGTAGCGCACCCCCAGATAATAGCGCCGCCCGTAGGTGGTGTACTCGCGGAAGCTGCCGAGGATGGGCATATCCGACACCCGCGGCTCGTCGGTGAGGTTGCTGGCCGACAGCGATACCGACAGGTGCTTGTTCACCTTGTAGGTGGCGCGGAAGTCCAGCGAGCCATTGTCCCGCACGTAGCGGTTCTGCGACGGGTCGCCGACGAACTGCTGGTAATAGTCCGAGCGGTACTTGTAGATCGCCTGCAGATCCAGCTTGCCCAGGCCCCAGTAGACCTGCGCCGACGCCACATGCCTGGACAGGCCGAAGATGTTGGCCGGCTCCACGATGCCCGGGGTGACCACGCCGGTGGTGGGGTTGGTGGACTCGCCCAGGCGCAGGTCTTCGGTCTTGAAGTTGGAATCGGCGTAGTTGTAGCTGGCCTTCACACCCAGCCCGGAGAAGATGCCCGGCAGGTAGGAGAAGCTGTGCGAGGCGGTGAACTCCACGCCGAACAGATCGCTCTTCTGGTCGCTGGTGGCCAGCTGCTCGACCGGCACCGTCACGCTCTGGCCGTCGATGTCGAAGGTCTCATCGACAATCACCGGCATCGAGCCGCCGTTGAACTGCTTGTAGTACACCGCCGTGGACACCATCGTGTCCGCGTTGGCGTACCACTCCAGCGACACGTCGGCATTCCACGACATCAGCGGCTTGGCGCGCGGGTTGCCGGTGGCGGTGATGCTGCGCAGCGCGTCGGCGACGCTGCTGAACTCGGCATCCACCTCGCCCAGGTTGAAGGTGCGGCCGAAGCCTTCGGCGGCCAGGTCCGGGCGCGACATCGCCCGGTAGGCGCCCACGCGCAGCAGCAGGTCCGGGTGCAGTTCGAAGGCGGCATTGAAGCTGGGCAGCCACTCGGTGTTGCTGGACTTGAGCACCTGCGAGGTGAAATCGCCGGTGGGCTGCAGGGTCACGGTGCCATCGGGGTTGTTGACCACGTCCAGGCCGCTGCGCAGCCCGACCGAACGCACCTCGGTGCGTACGCCGCGCACGCCGATGTTGCCGGTCACCGGCAGGCCGAACCATTCGGCGCTGTAGTCGCCCATCAGATACAGCGCGCTGGTCTTCTCGGTGACATCGTTGTTGGCCGGGTTGCGCAGGTCCGCGCTGAGGCCGGTGTCATCCTTGCCGGTGAAGGCCTTGAACAGGCAGCGGCTGTCGAAGCTGGCCCAGCGGTCGATGGTGTTGCCGCTGGCGTTGGCCAGGAAATCGTCCTGCGGGAACTCCTGGCGGCAGGCCAGGTTCGCCGCGCGGATCGCGGCCACATTCGTGGTGGTCAGGTCCACCGTGTCGGTGTAGTCGGTGTAGGTCGCCTCGGACCGGCGCAGGCCACCCTTGATGGCGGTGAAGAAGCCGCTTTCCGGGGTGAACGCGGCATCGAAGCGGCCGGCGCGGATGGTGTGTTCGCGATGCTGCTGGCGGCGGCGCACCAGCGCCGAGTCGGTGAAGTTGTCCGGGTTGTTCACATCGAACGCCGGGTCCAGGGTGATGCTCGGCACATCGCCGCTGTAGTCGTAGGTGTAGTCGACGTAGCGGGTGTTCTTGATGCCGCCCACCGGCTTGCCGTTGACGTCGGTACGGCC
This sequence comes from Stenotrophomonas sp. GZD-301, assembly GCF_049310345.1. Taxonomy (NCBI): domain Bacteria; kingdom Pseudomonadati; phylum Pseudomonadota; class Gammaproteobacteria; order Lysobacterales; family Lysobacteraceae; genus Stenotrophomonas; species Stenotrophomonas sp. GZD-301. The sequence continues at coordinate 3,918 of NZ_JBMOWY010000048.1, forward strand.
GGCGCGCAGGCGGGTGGAGCGTTCGATCTGGTCGCGGCGCGTATTGGAGTAGGACAGGTCGGTGGAGAGCGTCCACGCCGGGGTCGGCCGGAAGATCACGTTCAGGCCGCCGCCGGTGTACTCCTCCTTGCGCTCCAGGAAGTTGCCGGTGGAATCGACCGTGGTGCTGCCGGTGTGGTGCAGCAGTGCGCCGTCGTCGCTGACCACGCGGTTGTTGAGGTTGCGCATCATCGAGGACAGCGACAGGTCCGAGCGGTCTTCGGTGTAGTCGCGCTTGGAGAACTGGTAGTCCAGGTTCACCTCGACCGCATCGTTGGGCCGCCACTGCAGCGCGGCGAACTGCGAGTCGCGCTTGTCGTGCTCGATGAACTGGCGGTAGATGCGGCTGCTGGGCACCAGGTAATACGGCACGCCGTTGGCCACCTGGTTGCCGTTGACCTGGGTGCAGTTGCGGGTGGCGCCCACCACTTCGCGGCCGTCGCAGGCCACCCAGGTGGAGCTGCTGGAGAGCATCTCTTCGGGGTTGCTGCCTTCCAGCGCCTGCACGCCGATGGATATGCCGAGCTTGCCGGCAGCGCCCATGTCGAACTGGTCGATGTAGCTGGCCGTGCCGCGCCAGCCCACACCGTCCTTGTCCTTGAGCCGGTCGTCGTACTCCTGCCACGTGCCGCGGCCATCCAGCTGGATGTTGCGCTTGCCGTACTCCAGCGGTTTGACCGTTTCCATGTTGACCGTACCGGCCACGCCGCCTTCGACGAAGTCGGCGCGCTGGGTCTTGTAGATGGCCACGGTGTTGATCAGCTCGGACGGGAACTGGTTGAAGTTCACCGAGCGGTCGCCGCTGCCGTTGGTCGCCTCGCGGCCATTGAAGGTGGACGAGCCGAGGAACGGGCCCAGACCGCGGATCGAGATTTCCGACGCGCCGCCCTTCTCGCGGTGGGTGGAAGCGCCGGTGATGGTTTCGATGGCCTCGCCGATCGACAGCGCGGGCAGGTCGCCGATGTCGTCGGCGGCCAGCACGTCGGAGACCACGGTCTCCTCGCGCTTCTTGTCGATCGAGGTCTGGATCGTGCCGCGGATACCGGTCACCTGGACCTGGTCCAGGGTGGTGGCCTGCGCCGGCGGCGTTGCCGGGGCATCGGCATCCTGTGCGTGGGCCAGCGGCAGGGCCGCGGTGGCGCACAGGGCGTAAAGCAGTGCGCCATGCAGCGCAGTGTGGCGAAGGCCTCGTGGCGAGGCCGTACGGCGGTCATGCAACATCGTGATCTCCCTCCCAGGATGGATCGTCCGACTACACGGATTCGATCCGGACAATTCACGGTTGCTGGACCAATGTCAATGAATTGGTACTAAAGTCTACCCCTGTGATCCACCCAGACCACTTTGGCGGTATTTAATGTGCGGATGCAGCAGGAATATGCGCAACAGGCCAACCACATGCACCTAAAGTGGTATGCGATTGTGGTTGACGCGCGCCGCGCACGACCTGTTACGATCCGGACTCGCGTTCGACGCCACGGTTGATCTGGGAGGGTAAGCCTGTGACTTTGCACCATTCGCGTGCGCCAAAGGCGCTGCGCCCGCTTGCGGCGGCCTTGGCCGCAGGCCTGCTGCTCGGCGCCCTGCCGGCATTCGCGGCCGATCACCTGGTCCACGATGCCGCCGGCTACGCGCAGGTGGCCGGTCGCCTGCAACCCGGCGATACCGTGATCCTGGCCGACGGGGTCTGGCGCGATTTCGACCTGCTGCTGCGGGGTAACGGCACAATTGGTCAACCAATTAAGGTGACGGCCCAGACCCCCGGCCGCGTGATCCTCAGTGGTCAATCGCAGCTGCGGCTCGCCGGCGCCTACCTGGAGGTGTCCAATCTGGTGTTCCGCGATGGCTGGGCGCCGGGCGGCGAGGTGGTCTCCTTCCGCGCCTCGTCGAAGGAATGGGCCAACCACAGCCGCGTGACCGGCGTGGTGATCGACCGCTACAACAAGCCGGACCGCCAGCAGTCGGACAACTGGGTGGGGATGTACGGCCAGCACAACCGCTTCGACCACAATCAGCTGGTGGGCAAGACCAATGCCGGCACCACCCTGGTGGTGGTGCGCAACGCCACCAGCGGGCTAGACAACCGCCACCGCATCGACCACAACTGGTTCGGCCCGCGTCCCAACCTGGGCAGCAACGGCGGAGAAACGCTGCGCGTAGGCACCAGCCACGATTCGCAGTCCGATTCACGCACGGTGGTGGAGAACAACTGGTTCGAACACTGCGACGGCGAGGTGGAGATCGTCTCCAACAAGTCCGGCGGCAACCTGTACCGCGGCAACGTGTTCTTCGAATCGCGCGGGTCGCTGGTGCTGCGCCACGGCCACGGCAACGTGGTGGAACGCAATGTGTTCCTGGGCAACAACAAGCCGCACACCGGCGGCGTGCGGGTGATCAACCGCGGCCAGGTCGTGCGCGACAACTATGTCGAGAACGTGGCCGGCGACAACTTCGCCGCCGCGCTGGCGGTGATGGCCGGCACCCGCGACGCGCCGCTGAACCGCTACGAGCAGGTGGCCGATGCGGTGATCGAGCGCAACAGCTTCATCAACGTGCGCCAGCTGTTCCTGGGGGCGGGGCTGGATGACGAACGCAACGCGATGCCGGTCAACAGCCGCATCACCGCCAACCTGTTCATCGGGGATGGCGGGCAGGCACTGCTGCGCAGCCAGGGCGACCTGTCCGGCATCACCTTCAGCGCCAACGTGCAGAGCCCGGCCGTCTCGGACGGCTTCCCGGGCGGGGTCAGCGCGCGCCAGGTCACCCTGCAGCGCGCGGCCAACGGCCTGCAGTATCCGGTGGATCCCATCGCCGCCGGGGCGCCGCGCGACCTGGCCCCGATCGCACGCGACCAGGTCGGTGTCGCCTGGTACCCGAAGGTGCTGGAGGCCACCGCGCTGGACAGCGGCCGCCTGCGCCAGGTGGCCCCGGGCGAGGACACCCTCACCCGCGCCATCGCGGCCAGCGCGCCGGGCGACCGCCTGCAGCTGCAGCGCGGCCAGTACCGGGTGGACCAGGTGCTGGGCGTGAACCACCCGCTGAGCGTGATCGGCCCGGCGCGCGGCCAGGCACGCCTGCAGTTCACCCGCCCCTCCCTGTTCGAGATCCGCGCCGGTGGCTCGCTGGCGCTGTCGCGGCTGGACATCGACGGTGCCCTCGCCCCGGATGCGGCCGGCAATGCGGTGGTGCGCATCGCACCGGGCAGCCAGGCGTTCAACTACACCCTGCTGATCGACGACAGCCGCATCCACGGGCTGACCGCCAACAAGGCATTCGATGTGGTCAACGCCGGCAAAGGCAGCCTGGCCGCGCGCATCGCGATCAGCAACACCACGGTGGACGACATCAGCGGCAGCGTGATCGCCGCCGCCGCCGAGACCGACGACCTGGGCACCTACAACGCCGAGCAGGTGGACATCGTCGATTCGCGCTTCACCCGCATCGGCGGGCCGCTGCTGGAGCTGTATCGCGGCGGCACCGACGAGAGCACGTTCGGTCCGTCCCTGCGCGTGCAGGGCAACCAGCTGCAGGCCGTGGGCGTGGCCGGCGACACCAGCCTGCGCCTGCATGGCGTGCAGCAGGCCACGCTGGTGGACAACCAGTTCGCGCACAGTGGCCGCGTGCGCTTCAGCCACCGCGTGGGCGAACCCCGCCTGCGCGTACGCAACAACGTGCTTACCGCCACGGCGGCAATGCAGTCCGATACCCCAGCCGAGACCCTGCCATGATGCGTTCCACGCCCCTGTTGCTGCTGCTGGCGGCTTCCCTCGGTCCGGCCGTGCTGCCCAGCGCGCAGGCCGCACCCGCCCGCACCCAGCAGGCAGCCGCCGATGCGACCGCTCCGGTGCTGGTGACGCCCACGCAATGGACGCAGATGCGCCAGGAAGGCGCGCGCTTCCCCCTGTTCGCGCGGGAACAGCAGCGCGCCGAACAGCGCGTGCGCGCGATGATGAAGGCCGGCATCGACGTGCCCGTGCCCAAAGACAAGGGCGGCGGTTACACCCACGAGCAGCACAAGCGCAATTACCAGGCCATCCAGGCCGCCGGCGCGCTGTACCGGCTGACCGGCGACACGGCCTATGCCGATTACGCGCGCGATCTGCTGCTGGGCTACGCCAAGCTCTATCCCGGGCTCGGCGCGCACCCGCAGGGACGCGGCCAGATTCCCGGCCGGCTGTTCTGGCAGACCCTCAATGACTCGGTGTGGCTGGTCAGCGCGGTGCAGGGCTACGACGCGATCCGCGACACCCTCAGCCCCGCCGACCGCGCCACCATCGACACCCAGGTGTTCCGGCCGATGGCCGACTTCCTCAGCGGCACGCCGGAGAATTTCGACAAGATCCACAACCACGCCACCTGGGCGGTGGCCGCGGTGGGCATGACCGGCTATGTGCTGCGTGATCCCACTTACGTGGACAAGGCGCTGAAGGGCAGCCGGCGCGATGGCAGCGCCGGCTTCCTCAAACAGGTGGACCAGCTGTTCTCGCCGGACGGCTATTACGAAGAGGGCCCGTACTACCAGCGCTATGCGCTGGCACCGTTCATCCTGTTCGCCAACGCCATCGAGCGCAACGCGCCGCAGCAGGGCATTTTCAAGCGCCGCGACGGGGTGCTGCTGAAGGCGGTCGATGCGCTGGTGCAGACCAGCTATGCCGGCTATTTCTTCCCGATCAACGACGCCATCCTGGACAAGGGGCTGGACACCGAGGAGCTGGTGGCCGGCATCGACATCGCCTACGCGCAGACCGCCGATGCGCGCCTGCTGTCGGTTGCCAAGGCGCAGAAACGCGTACTGCTCTCGCCCGAAGGCCTGCAGGTGGCCCAGGCGCTGGCACAGGACAAGGCCAAGCCGTTCGACTTCGTCCCCACCCTGCTGCGCGACGGCCCGGACGGTACCGAGGGCGCGCTGGCGATCCTGCGCATGGGCGGCGCCGACGGCCAGGCGCTGGTGATGAAGAACACCAAGCAGGGCATGGGCCACGGCCACTTCGACAAGCTCAACTGGCTGTTCTACGACAACGGCCAGCGCGTGGTCACCGATTACGGCGCAGCGCGCTTCCTCAACATCGAAGCCAAGTCCGGGGGCATCTACCTGCCGGAGAACACCAGTTGGGCGCGCCAGACCATCGCCCACAACACGCTGGTGGTAAACGAGCAGAGCCACTTCGGCGGCGACTGGAAGAAGGGCCAGGCGCTGGCGCCGACGCCGCTGCTGTTCGCCACCGGCACCGATACGCAGATCGCCTCGGCGCGCATGGAAGGTGCCTACGACGGCGTTGCCTTCACCCGTACGCAGGCGCTGCTTTCGCACCCGGCACTGGGTGAGCCGGTGGTGCTGGACCTGCTGCGCGTCACCGGCAGCAAGGCGGCGCGCTACGACCTGCCGCTGCATTTCAATGGCCACATCATGGCGGTCGGGTTCAAGACCCAGTCCGCAGTGGCGGCGCGGCCGGTGCTGGGCAAGGCCAACGGTTACCAGCATGTGTGGATCGATGCGGCCAGCGAGCCCACGAGCGAGGCACGCAGCCTCACCTGGCTGCTGGACGGCCGCTTCTACACCTACCGCTTCGCCAGCACCGCGCCGTCGCGTGCGCTGATCGGCGAGAGCGGCGCCAACGATCCCGCGTTCAACCTGCGCCGCGAACCGATGCTGCTGCAGCGCGTGGATGGCCAGGCCGCCACCACCTTCTATGGCGTGCTGGAACCACACGGCAGGTACGACGGCACCGCCGAAACCGTGCGCGGCGCCAACAGCCGCATCGACCGCATCGCCCACTACCGCGGCAAGGATGCCGACGTGCTGGTGCTCGACCTGGCCGGCGGCCAGCGCATCGCGCTGGGCATCGCCGACGAGCCGGGCAAGGCCGGCAGCCATGAGGTCAGCGGCGACGGACAGCGCTGGCGCTGGGAGGGCGGCTGGAAGCGCTTCGACACCGGTACCGCTACCGGCAAGGACAGCAAATGAAGGTCACCACGCAGGCCCGTACCTACGTCCGTTGGCTGATCGTGGGTTTGATCGCCGTGGCCACGGTGATCAACTACATCGACCGCAATGCCCTGGCCGTGATGTGGCCGCAGATATCCAAGGATGTCGGCGCGACCAAGGAAGACTACGCGCTGCTGGTCACCGTGTTCATGCTGTTCTATGCGGCCGGCCAGTTCGTGTTCGGCCGGCTGTTCGACATCATCGGTACACGGCTGGGCTTCGCCCTGTCGATCGCGGTGTGGTCGATCTCCATCGCCCTGCATTCGGTCACCCATTCGATCCTGTCCTTCAGCCTGGTCCGCGCATTGCTTGGCATCAGCGAGGCCGGCGCGTGGCCCGGTGCGGTGAAGGCCAACGCCGAGTGGTTCCCGGCGCGCGAGCGCGCGCTGGCGCAGGGCGTGTTCAATGCCGGTGCGTCGATCGGCGCGATTGTGTCGGCACCGCTGATTGCCGTGCTGTTCCTGTGGCTGGGCTGGCGCGGCACCTTCATCCTGATCGGCGCGATCGGCTTTGTGTGGCTGCTGCCCTGGCTGATCATCTACCGCGCCGGCCCGGACAAGCACCCGTGGGTAAGCGCGGCCGAGCGGGCGCTGATCCTGGATGCCCCCACCGAACAGCCGGCCGTGCCCAAGGCGGAGTACGTGCCCAACGTGCGCCAGCTGCTGGGCCACCGGCAGACCTGGGGCATCCTGATCTCGCGCTTCTTCCTCGACCCGATCTGGTGGCTGTTCGTGTCCTGGCTGCCGATCTACCTGGCCGACACCTTCGGCTTCGACATCAAGCAGATCGGCATCTTCGCCTGGGTGCCCTATGTGGGCGCGATGATCGGCAGCCTGGGTGGCGGCTGGTTGTCCGGCCGCCTGATCGGCGCCGGCTGGAGTGTGGACAAGGCGCGCAAGGTGGTGATCACCCTGGGCGGCGCGATCATGGCGCCGGCGCTGCTCGGCGCCGTGCTCGCCACCGACCCGGTCTGGGCCGTGGTGACCATCGCCTTCGTGCTGTTCGGCTTCCAGATCGCCATCGGCAACATCCAGACCCTGCCGGGCGACATCTTCAGCGGCAAGTCCGTCGGCTCGGTCGCCGGCCTGGGCGGCATGGCCGCTGTGGCCGGCACGCTGATCACCACCTGGCTGGTGCCGGCGATGACCCATCAGTCCTATGCCCCGATTTTCATCCTGGTGGCCGCACTCGTGCCGGCCTCGCTGCTGGCGCTGTGGCTGGTCACCGGCCGCGTCGAAAAACTCGACGGCCCGACCACACCGCGCTGAGCCGTCCTTCCCTTTCCCCCAACGCACTACTGGAGTATTTCCATGACCCAATTCAACGACAAGGTGGCCATCGTCACCGGTGGCGGCCGTGACATCGGCCGCGAGATCTCGCTCAAGCTGGCCGCTGCCGGCGCCAAGGTCTGCATCAACTACGCCAACGACGAGGCCAGCGCGCAGGAGACCCTGGCGCAGATCCAGGCCGCAGGCGGCACCGCGATCGTGCACCGCGCCGACGTCACCAACGCCGCCGCCGTGGCCGGCATGGTCGCGGCCACCCAAGCCGCGTTCGGCGAGCGCATCGACGTGCTGGTCAACGTTGCCGGTGGCATGGTGCAGCGCCGCCCGCTGGCCGAGATCGACGAGGCGTTCTTCCACAAGGTGATGGACCTCAACATGAGTTCGGTCTACCTCACCACCCACGCGGTGGTGCCGCACATGCCCGAGGGCGGCGCGATCGTGAATTTCGCCTCGCAGGCCGGCCGTGACGGCGGTGGCCCGGGCGCGGCGATCTACGCCACCGCCAAGGCTGCCGTGATGACCTTCACCCGCGCGATGGCCAAGGAACTGGGGCCGCGCGGCATCCGCGTCAACGCGCTGTGCTGCGGCATGATCGCCACCCGCTTCCACGACGAGTTCACCAAGCCGGAAGTGCGCACCGCCGTGGCCGGCAACACCCCGCTGCGCCGCCAGGGCCGCCCGCAGGAGGCCGCCGATACGGCGGTGTACCTCGCCTCGGATGCAGCCGGCTTCATCACCGGTGCCAACGTCGACGTCAACGGCGGCACCTATTTTTCCTGATTGACCGCTGACCGCCTGGGAGGGCTGCCATGCTGCGCTGGATCACTGCATTGTCGATTGCACTTGCCACCAGCGCCGCTGCGCTGCCCGCCCATGCCCAGGTCTGGGTGCCGGCGTGGACCGCCTCGCCGGCACCGGACCGCCAGGATGGCACCCCGGAAGCGCCCGTCCAGTTCGCGCACCAGACGGTGCGCCAGGACATGCGCCTGGCCAGCTCGGCCACCGCACTGCGCTTCCGCATCAGCAACGAACTGGGCGATGCGCCGCTGACCATCGGCGGCGTCACCGCTCACCGCACCGGCACGGCCACCCCGGCCAAGCTGGTCACCTTCAATGGTCGCAACGCGGTGGTGGTGCCGGTCGGCGCCGCGCTGCTCAGCGACCCGGTCGCGATGACCGTGCCGGCATTGGCCGACGTATCGCTGACCGTGTATTTCCCCGAACCGACCCGGCCTGCGGTGCGGCGCACCGCCCTGCGCATCGCCGACGGCCGCCAGGCCGAGGTAGGCGACAAGGTGAAACTGGCCTACCGGCAGAACGTGGTCTCCGCCGTGCTGGCCGAACGCAGCCGCACGCCGGTGGTGGTGGTCGCGCTGGGTGATTCGATCACCGAAGGCGCCACCGCCACGCGCGGCAGCAACGGCGACTGGCCGGCGCTGCTGGCCACCCGCCTGCAGCAGGCCTGCCCGGACCAGGTGGTGGTGGTCAACGCCGGCATCAGCGGCAACAAGGTCATGGACCACGGCCGCAGCCACAGCGCGCTGGCGCGGCTGGACCGCGATGTGATCGCCCTGCCCAACGTGAGCAAGGTGATCGTGTTCGAAGGCATCAACGACATCCGCCACGATGGCGGCACCTCGCCGAAGGCCGGCCGCAATGCCGAGGACATGGTGCTGGGCTACCGCCAGATCGCCGAGCGCCTGCACGCCAACGGCATCGGCGCGATTGCCGCCACCATCACCCCGTTCGGCGGCTCGGACCGCTACGAACCGCTGTCGGCAGCGACCCGCACCACGCTCAACACCTGGATGCGCGGCGGCCGCAGCGGCTACGACGCCCTGATCGACTTCGACGCGATCCTGCGCGATCCGTCCAACCCGGAGAACCTGCCCGAGGACATCACCCGCGATCACCTGCACCCCAATGACGAAGGCTACCGGCGCATGGCCGCCGGCATCGACCTGGGCCTGCTGGGATGCCGGGCGCCATGAGCGGGCAGCAGTTCGCGGTGGCCGCATCGGCCGGCCAGCGCTGGGATGCACTGGCGCTGGGCGAGGTGATGCTGCGCTTCGATCCAGGCGAGGGCCGCGTGCGCAACGCGCGCCAGTTCTCCGTGTGGGAAGGCGGCGGCGAGTACAACGTGGCGCGCGGCCTGTGCAGCACCTTCGGGCATCGCAGCGGGGTGTTGACCGCGCTGCCGCGCAACGAGCTGGGCGAACTGGCCCGGCAGCTGATCCAGGCCGGCGGCGTGGATGCCAGCCAGATCGTCTGGCGCGATTACGACGGCATCGGCCGCAACACGCGCATGGGGCTGAACTTCACCGAACGCGGTTTCGGCGTGCGCGCGCCGCTGGGGGTGTCCGACCGGGCAACCTCGGCCGCGTCTCAACTGCAGCCGCACGAGATCGACGGCGACGCGCTGTTCGGCAGCGACGGCGCGCGTTGGCTGCATACCGGCGGTATCTTCGCCGCCCTCTCCGAGCACAGCGCGCAGACCGCGATCGCCACCGTGCGCGCCGCACGCCGGCATGGGGTGGCGGTGTCCTACGACCTCAACTACCGCGCCAGCCTGTGGGACAGTCATCCCGATCCGGATGCGGCGCGTACCGCCAACTGCGCCATCGCCGCCGAGTGCGACCTGCTGATCGGCGACGAATACTCCTTCGCTGCCTGCCTGGGCATGGACCTGGCCGACCTCGGCCGACGTGCCACGCCGATGGATGTCGGCCCGGCCGACGCGGCGGCGCTGCGGGCACTGCAGCGCTTCCCGAATCTGCAGGCGGTGGCGTTCACTCTGCGCGATGCCGCCACGGCCGCGCGTCACGGCTGGGCTGGCGCCCTGCGCACCCGCGAGCGGCTGTTCCTCTCACGCACGCGCGAGGTGGACCTGCTCGACCGGGTGGGCGGCGGCGATGCATTCGTGGCCGGCGTGGTCCACGCCCTGCTCAGCGGCAAGGGCGAACAGGCGGCGGTGGAACTGGGCGCGGCGCATGGGGCATTGGCCATGTCCACGCCGGGCGATACCGCGTGCGCCAGCCTGCAGGAAGTGGAAGCGGTGGCCCGCGGCGACGGCGCAGCAGCGCGGCGCTGAGCCGCGCCGGGTCGATCAGGCCGTCGGCGGCACCGGCAACGCCTGCATTGCCACGGTCACGGCAGCCAGCAGGCGCGCACGGCTGGCGCCATCGCGGGCCTGGGTGGAGATGCCGTGCAGAACGGTGGCGTAGTAGTCGCCCAGCGCCTGTACGTCGGTGCCATCGGGCAGTTCGCCGGCGCTCGCGGCCTGCCGCAGGCGCGCGATGATCTGCGCGGTGCGCTGGCGGCGGTGCTCGGCCAGCCAGTCCATCACGGCTTCGTTCTCCGGTGCGGTACTGGTGGCCGCCGATACCACCAGGCACCCCTGCGCACGCCCGCGTCGGGTGTAGGTCAGCACCGCATCGTGCAGCATGCGCTCGATCGCCGGACGCACTGTCTGCTCGCGCAGCGCCCGGTCGGCAAAGCCGCCATCGCCCGCTTCGTAGAGCGCCACCGCCTCGCGGAACAACTGCTCCTTGCTGCCGAACGCGGCATAGATGCGCGCCGAGGCGATGCCCAGCGCTTCCACCAGCGCCGACATCGAGGTGCCCTCATACCCGCGCTCCCAGAACAGCAGCATCGCCTGCTTGAGGGCGTGGTCTTTGTCGAATTCGCGGGGGCGGCCGGCCATGAGCATCACTACGGATTGAAGCGGTGCGGCGATTCTATCCAAACCAGCCGTTGACCGGAACGAACCGCCGGCCTATTCTTTGTCGATCGCCAAACAATAAGGAAGCATCTTCATGCGTACCCTCCAAGGCCCCAGCCTGCATCTGGCCCAGTTCAGTGCCGAGCAGGCCCCCTTCAACGACCTGCCCTCCATCGCCGCGTGGGCCGCCGCCCAGGGCTTCAAGGCCCTGCAGATCCCGGCGTGGGACGAGCGCCTGTTCGATGTGGAACAGGCCGCGCACAGCCAGCAGTACTGCGACGACCTGATCGCGATGCTGGCCAGCCACGGGCTGGTGATCAGCGAACTCACCACCCACATCTTCGGCCAGCTGGTGGCGGTGCACCCCGCCTACGACGCGCTCTGCGACAGCTTCGCGCCGGCCGCCCTGCATGGCGACCCGGCCGCGCGCACCGCGTGGGCGGTTGAACGCCTCAAGCTGGCCGCAAAAGCCTCGCAGCGGCTGGGTCTGGATCGCATGGGCACCTTCTCCGGCGCGTTCGCCTGGCCGTATCTGTTCCCGTTCCCGCAGCGGCCGGAAGGGCTCATCGAGGCCGCGTTCGAGGAACTGGCGCATCGCTGGCTGCCGATCCTGGATGTCTGCGAGGCGCACGGCATCGACCTCTGCTATGAGATCCATCCCAGCGAAGACCTGCACGACGGCACCAGCTTCGAGCGTTTCCATGCCGCGGTGGGCATGCACCGGCGCTGCCGGATCCTGTTCGATCCCAGCCACTTCGTCCTGCAGCAGCTGGACTACCTGAGCTTCCTGGACATCTACCGCGATTTCATCGGCATGGTCCACATCAAGGATGCCGAGTTCAATCCGAGCGGGCGCCAGGGGATCTACGGCGGCTACAGCGGCTGGACCGAGCGCGCCGGACGCTTCCGCTCACTCGGCGACGGCCAGGTGGACTTCAAGGGCATCTTCTCCAAGCTCGCCCAGTACGACTACGACGGCTGGGCCACGCTGGAATGGGAGTGCTGCCTGAAGAACCAGGAGGACGGCGCGCGCGAGGGCGTGGCCTTCATCAACGCACACATCATCAAAGTGACCGACCGCATCTTCGACGACTTCGCCGGTGCGCCGGTCAGCCGTGCGCAGATCCACGGCATGCTGGGGATCCACTGATGAACACCGTACACGACCGTTCCACGTCCGCCGCGCTCGACGGCGTAGTGCACCGCCATGTCCGCATCGACGGTCGCAGCGTGCACTGCGCGATCCTCGGTGAAGGCCGGCCGGTGCTGCTGATCCCGGGCTGGCCGCAGACCTGGTATGCCTGGCGGCACATCATGCAGGCGCTCGCCGCGCAGGGTTTCCAGGCCATCGCCGTGGACCCGCCGGGCACCGGTGATTCGGACACCCCGGCGCAGGGCTACGATACCGGCGCCACCGCCGCCACCCTGCACGCGCTGATGCAGCAACTGGGCCACGCGCGCTACCAGGTGGTGGGCCACGACGTGGGCATGTGGGTGGCCTACGCATTGGCCAGCGACCAGCCGGAGGCCGTGCAGCGCCTGGCGATCACCGAGGCGGTGATTCCCGGCCTGGCCGACGCACCGCCGGTATTCGTGGCGCCGGAAGACAACATCTTCCTGTGGCACTTCATGTTCAACCAGGTGCGCGACCTGCCCGAAGCGCTGATCGCCGGCCGCGAGCGCGCCTACCTGACCTTCATGTTCGACCGCTGGGCACATCGCCGCGAAGCGGTCGCCTGCGAGGTGTACATCCGCGCGTATTCCGCACCGGGCGGACTCAGCGGTGGCTTTGGCTACTACCGCGCCATTCCCGAAACGATCCGCCAGAACCGTCTCCGTGCGCTCACCCCACTGGCGATGCCGGTCCTGGCGATCGGCGCCGAGCACGCCACCGCCGACATGCCGATGGACACCATGCGCGCGCATGCCGGCGACCTGCGCGGGGCGATGATTGCCGACTGCGGCCACTTCGTCATGGAAGAAGCGCCCGAGGCCTTCCTGGCCCAGCTGCTGCCGTTCCTGCTGCCGGCGTGCCGGGCATGAGCCTGGACCCGGATATCGCGCGCTTCCTGGCTGCGCTGCCACCGCCGGCGGCGGTGGCGGAGGCATCGCTGCTGGACCTCCGCGCGGCCAGCGAAACGGCACTGCCGGCACTGCAGGGGCCACGCGAGGAGGTTGCGGCGGTCCGCGATGTCCTCGTGGCCGCCAACGATGGCCACGCCATCGGCGTACGCGTGTACTGGCCCGCCGGACATACGCCTGGCCACGCGCGGCCAGGGCTGGTGTTCGCACATGGCGGCGGCTGGTTCCAGGGGTCGCTGGCGGTGTACGACAACCCGTGCCGCGCCCTGGCCAATGCGAGCGGCTGCGTGGTGATCGCCGTGGCGTACCGGTTGGCGCCGGAGCATCCGTTCCCGGTACCGCTGGAAGACGTGTATGCGGTGCTGGATTGGAGCCACCGCACCGCCGCCGCGCTCGACGTCGACCCGGCCCGGCTGCTGGTCGGCGGCGACAGCGCCGGCGGCAATCTCGCCGCCGGCGTGGCGCTGCTGGCACGCGACCGCGGCGGCCCGCCCATCCATCGCCAGCTGCTGCTGTACCCGGCGCTGGATACGGCGGTGGACACCGACAGCCACCGCCGCTACGGCGAGGGCCACTTCCTCACCACCGCCCTGATGCAGCGCTGCTGGGACGCATACGTGGATGCGGACAGCCTCGCCAATCCCTACGCGGTGCCGGCACGCGCGCAGGACCTGGCCGGGCTGCCCGCCGCCACCATCCTGGTCTGCGACCACGACCCGCTGCGCGATGAGGGCGAGCACTACGCGCACCGCCTGCGGTTGGCCGGGGTCCCGGTACAGTGCGAGCGGTTGCCGGGCATGGTGCATGCCTGCCTGCACCTGCTGGGCGCCGCCCCGGCATCGCGCATCCTGCTGGACCGCAGTGCGGCCCTGCTGGCTGCGGTGATGTAGGCCATGCAGCCCGGCAGCGCCGCGATCAGCCGCCGGCAGCCTCGCCGATCAGTGCCGCCACCGCATCGGCCTGCGAGGCCAGCGACGCATGGCTCGCTTCCAGCGTGATCACTTTGCGCGCACCCAGACGTCCCGACATGCGCTGCTGGTTCTCCGGCGAGATCATCCGATCCTCGCTGGAGATCTGATACCAGCTGGGTTTCTGCTTCCACGCCGGCGCGCTGATCGCATCGCCGAACGTGCTCGCCAGCGGCGCCTTCTGCGCCACCGACATCACCAGCGCCTCGTCGGCACCGAGGTCCTGGCAGAAGCTCTCGTGGTACTTGTCCTGTCTGATCCACAGGTAGCCGTCGCTGTCGGCCTCCAGGTTCGGCACGGCCACCGGCGGATGCTGCTGGGTGATGCCGCCCGGGCTCTCGCCCGCATCGGGCGCGAACGCGGCGATGTAGACCAGGCCCACCACGTTGGGCAGGTTGCCTGCCTCGGTAATCACCGCCCCGCCATAGGAATGCCCCACCAGCAGCACGGGGCCATCGACCTGCGCGACCATCTTGCGCGTGCGCTCGGCATCGTCGGCCAGCGATGTCAGCGGCAGCTCCACCGCGCGCAATGCGGTATGGCCGGCGCGGTGCAGGGCGAGGATGACCTTGGACCAGTGTGCGGCACCGCCCCAGAACCCATGAACCAGCACAATCGTCGGGGAAGCGGGCATGTTCGTCTCCAGGGTGGGGCGCTGCGGGAGCCGCCACTAGACGCCGGACGCGGTTAATCCGGTGTGATCCGGCCCCGGCAGCGCCCACGAAAAAGGCCCGGCAATGCCGGGCCCTTTTCTGCCACGCCGGTACGGCGCGTGGCGATGCAATCAGACGGCGCTTACCAGCTGAAGCGCGGGCCGACCGACCATTCCTTGTCACCGTGGCGATCCATCTTGATGTCGCCGTTGATGCCCCAGTTCTGGTTCAGCTTCACCTGGCCACCCAGGCGGCCGTAGAACTGGCCATCCGGATTGACGCCGTGCTTCTTGCTGTAATCCTCGTAGCCGGCCATTGCGTAGACTTCGGCGTGCTGGCCGAACGCGGTACGGATACCGGCTTCAGCGCTGTAGCCGTTGAAGTCCAGGCCTTCCTTCGGGTCGAACTTGTTGTAGGCAACACGGCCCACGAAGTCGGTGCTGTTGCCGATTTCCTGGTTGTAGCCCACGCCGACGCGCCACTGGTCAACCTTGAAGTTGCCGATGTCGGTCTTCTGCTGGTTGTACTCGCCAAAGGCGTGGAAGTTCGGCAGGAACGCGTAGGAACCCTTCACGCCCCAACCGTCGGCCTTGCCACCGTCGGCGTCGGTCTTGACGTAATCGCCTTCAGCGTAGTTGTAGGACAGGCCTTCGGCAGCGGAAGCAGCGAACGGCAGGGCGGCGGCGAGCGCCAGGGCAATCAGGGACGTCTTCATGGGGGTACACCTCTGTTCTTGCAGCGGCGCACTGCGTGCCGCCTTGGAAATGTAAATTCTCCGTTATTCGCCCGAACCCGCCCTGAAAGCAGCCGTTGTGCGAACCGTGAATTTTTTGCGGAGGTTCAGGCTGGCTCTGGCATACGCGCGCCTGCGCAGGTGCGTTGCTGGCGCGCTAGAACTGGGTGAAACCCGCTTCCACCTCCACCACCTCACCACCGTTGCCGCGCGTCCCATACACGTACAGAGCGCCGTAACCGAGTGGATAGTCGCCAAGCACGAACCCATCCGGAAATCCGTTCTCGTCCACCTGAAAGAGGAACTCGTAGCCATCGCGAACCAAGGCGCGTGCGTAGTAATCCTCTTCCTGGATCAGTCGGGGCGCACCGCCAAGCTTCACGAACCATGCCGCGTCGATGTCCCCGCCTCCGGACGCGGGAACAAGGGATCCGCGCGCGATCGATCCGAGCGAAGTCGAGTCGTCCGCGCTTTCCGCACTGGGCGCATGCAGGTAGCACTGCACACCGATATCCGGGTAGCGGGTGTTCTCGCCCGAGGGGAGGAAGCCATCGTCAATGACGATTGACACGTCCTGGCCGGCAAGCGCCGGGAAGTCGGACGCCGCGAGGCACACGAAGAACCGTGAACCGGGACGTGCCTGCCCGGACGTCACCAGCGCGTCCGGCGAACATCCGCCTACCCTGGAGCTGCCCGTACCCCCGGGAACAAGATCAAAGTACTTGTCGCTTCCCATTATCGACTCCTGCCGGACTGAGAAGTGCACAGGATAGCGGGCAAGGCGTCGCGCAAGACCCTATCGGTACACCTGCACCAACGTGATCATGAACTCGAGGAAGGACGGAGAAAAACAGTGAAACACACCTTCATCATGATCAAACCTGACGACAGGGTACTCCCCCTCCTTCAACCCTCCCCTTGTATCGAAATAGAACGCCTCATCTGACCCGGGAATAAAAACAGGCAGAAGACCAAGCGGAGGAAACCCATTTTCCACGGCAAGGCGGGCGTTATACACCAGGTCATCATCTGCGATATCCCGGTCTTCTATGGGCGCAAGTGTGAACACTTGCGTGTCGCCAACACTCAGATTCCCGTACCTGAGCAACCACGCCTTATACGTAGCGGGCAACGGGATGCCAAGCTCACGCTCCGCATCCTCAATCAGGGCATCGGGCACGCCCTGCCCTGGGAACACTTTCAACCGGGCAGACTTAGCCACCACGTCATCAACGACATCAAACATTGCCACGCTCCCCAACATCAGTGGACAGACAGGAGTTTCATGTGCACTCAGACGCCGCTTCGCACGCAGGGCCGTTCAAGCTCTGCCCAGCACGTCGTCAAGGCGCGTCTCACTGCCCCTCAACTAGCGGTCCCGCCATCTGCTACGGGATTCTCCGGCATTCAGCGCTCAACGTCCCCTCCTGATCCGCAGTCATCCTCGCGCGGCCAAGCACGCGTCCAGTTGCTCTGCCACGTACTCCGCGAACTGGGGCACGGAAGAGGAACAGCCCTGCGATGGACATGCAGGGACAACCGCACCATTCAATCTCATAGCGTTCCCTGGGTGGGCAGCCCTCGATAGAAGAGCAGCGAGCCCAGGCCTGGAAAACTGTCGAGCACGCCACGTGACGCGCGATTTAGGTTGCGCATATTCCGTGCCTGTATGCCCACACCAACGTGGTGACAAGTTCAAGGAGGGATGGAGAACACGCATGAAACGCGCCATCATCATGATCAAACTTGGCGGCAGGGCACTCCTCCTTCCTGGTGAGGTTGACGGTAACGCCGTAGAAGTAGCGGGTGCGTGTAAGCCTCTTCATGCGCACTTCAAAGTAAGAACGCGTACGCAAACGAACTCAATCGTCTACTTCTGCAGCCTCTTCCAACCACTGCTTGAAGATTTGCGAATTGGTGTCGTTCAGCCGCGCCACGCGATCTGCGTTGGAAGGTACTGGAGGCATGATCTCCACCGCAACAAGTAGCCTGCTGCGATGCTGCCCTGTGCCGAATGCACCCTCTTCATCCAACTGGCGTACGGCCTGCTCTACAGCATCCATACGGAACTCAATCTCCCTTTCCCACTCATCGACACTGAGGTCTTGCAGGTTCGGCCCGGCGAGGAAGGACGCGCGAAGCTTTTCAGTGTGTTCGCTTCCAAAGTCAACGTATGGAGAATCTGCATAAGACCACTTCAGATCCGCAGCTACCTCTGGGCCATCGCCACTTTCGCCCACTGCACCTGCAAGCGCCTCTTCCGACCAAGCTGAAAGGAACGGCGCGTGGCCTTCCTCGGTCATGACGAAGGTGCAGTAATAGAAGTTCTCACCACGTCTAAACAAGTCGAGTAACGCGGGCCGAAATGCCTTGCAGATCAAGTACACCAAGCCATCGACACGTTCCAATCGAGTCGGAGCGGCAGGTGGCGTACCGGCACGGCCTGCGCAGCGGGACGAGATGATCGCGTTTTTCATGCTCGAACGTCTCCTTGAACTGCCCAGATGCCGGATATCCGGAGGATACTGGCGATGACGCGATCCGGCTGTCGGGGGCAAAGACGATGAGCTGGCGTAGCGGAGCCAGCGCAATCGTAAAATCGCCTACTCGGACAGTGATGATCGCACGGCACCGACAATCGCCGAGTACTCTACTGCGCAAGCACTACGCGGTAACGCTGCTAGTTCAAACCCCTGAGCTATCCACGCAGCTACCACCTGCCCAGCGTCATCATCAATGAGGGCTTCAGCCTCTCGTTGCGGAATACAGACAGACAGCACAAGAAGCCCCTTCATCGAGAAGAACTTGACCGAAGACGATGCTTCTCCTTCGCAATAATCGGTAATGCTGCCACTAATCCACAACTCTACATTTATGGACGCAACACCTTGTACTGAAAGATCGGCCAAGGCTGCCTTCAAACGCGGTCGTACCTGGACAACGCCGACGAGGTAATTTGCCCCGATCTCCGGCCCACCCATTCGTCCACTCAACGCTACGTCCATGCGTCAACCCTGCTTCCGCGCGCCATTCGATTTCTTCTGCCCTTGCATCCAAGCCATATCTGCAGTTCTCTTGAGAGGCCCTGGTCATCGCCGCCAGACACCTTGCGCATGCGCACGTCGCGGATGTCGGTGCGCAGGCGCAAGCTGGCCGCGCGCGTCGTACTGGAAGGTTTCCTTGACCTGGTGACCCGGCTGGCGGATGTCCGGCAGGGTCTTGGCGATGATGCGCCCGAGCTTGTCGGTGGCGAAGACGATGCGTTGGCCAAGCGGGTCCACGGTGGTGGTGAGGCGTCCAGCGGCATCGTAGGTGTAATGGCGCGACTGGCCCCAATAGTCGATTTCCTCCACGATCCGGCCGAGCGGATCGCGGTTGAGCAGGTAGTGCTCGCCGCGCTGGTTGACCACGCCGATCAGCTGCTCTTCGGTGTCGTAGCGGTACTCGACCACGTGCCTGCCCATCGGCCTGCACGCGCTTGCCGATCTGGCCGATGCCCACGTACTGCAGGCGGGTGCGCGCGCCCGCTTCGTCCAGGTAGGTGATGAGCTGGTCTTCCTTCAAGCCGTCGAACATGGCCCGTAGCCTTCAGGGTCCCGCACTGAGAGAAACTATCTCTCACCAGCCTTCGGAACAAACACTGCATGTGCTCCATTAGCCAAATATGCACCATTCGCACCATCAAATTTCTGTGCCGCGTCTGGCCACACAAGAAATTTCCGATCAGCCTTTGTACCGCGCTGACCAGTTGTTGTATCAATTGATACGACCCTATCTCCGCGCGCCTTTGCTTCACGAAGTGCGATTGCCACAAATTCCTCAGTAGCCTCGTCACCTGTAGGAATTGACGCTCGCAACTCGCCATTGATAATAGAATTTTGGAGAAAGTCTGCGGTTCTCGACCTTAAAAGACTGACAAGCCCTGATCCGACCAATGCGTAAATCCAACCCTTCCCAGATGGATGATTTTTAACATAATTCATATGGAAATTATCTTCGGAAATTATCGATGAATCTACAATCGTTACATGAACCCCCCCACACTCATCGATTCTATTTCTGTATTTTGGCCTATCGGTCTCCGGCTGTTCTTGCATGTTAACGAATCTGATCGAGGGACGCGCTATCAAGAGCGCGTCAGCGAATTCATTCTCATCCAGAGAAGTCATGAACAAGCACTGTTGAACCATTTTAGATTTAGCCACTTATCGCCCTATTCATGTTCTGCAATGTATGCCCGCCCCAAGATTACTGACATCAAGGGAGCCCGGCTTCAACCCAGCGCCTTTTACGACTGTAAGTATGGTGTCGTTCATTCTTTGATTTGAAAGCCTTCCTGCATTTGTCAGTTCACGCCTGGACATTCCTCCAAAGAACCCCCCCTTATCCACCGTCTGTATACGGACCGTCCTTCCGGATGTTCGATCAATAAAAGTCATGTCAGGATAAGTCCCTCCCTTTCTTCCCGGCGTGATAGGGCTGATGAATTCCTCGGGGAGGTCCAGGCCAGACGATGCATCCCGCCCACCTGCAATATGATCAAAATTTGGATTATCTCGAATGAATGCGTCCCTGACTTGATCCATGTGAGTCTGTGTCGCCATGTTACCTCGGCGAGCCAGACCCAGGGGATCAATCCAGCCAAGGACATTAGGTGCGTAATCGTACATATTTTCGGACGGGAAAATTCCCAAAGGATCTTTGGACACGTAAGACCCGGCCTGAGGGTCGTAGTATCTATTTCGGTTGTAATTAAAACCTGTTTCGCTATCGAAGTACTGCCCCTGCAACCGCAAGTTGTTCTCGATAATGGGCACAGGAATTGTCTCAACCTGCCCCCATGCCCCCAAGCACCCCTCCCATACAATGGCTCCGGCTGCGCTCAGAATTCGTTCTGGACAGCCATTTGGCATGACGTGGAAGTAGTGCACCCCGCTTCCCGCCGAATCTACGGCAAGCAGCGAGACTTGCTCAGGCACCTCACCTTCCGGCGCTTGTTCATTGGGCAACTCTCCCCCATCGGACTCTCCGGCTAATCCATGAGGTGGAGTTGCCAAAACTCTGGACGGAAGAGGGGGGCCTGATGCAGGCGCCGCCCTTCTCATTCCGCCCAGGCCCATAGCGCCCAGCTTCCCTGACCCAAGCAGTGATGAGCCGGGCTGGTCATCGCTTGCCTCTTGCCGCTGAGAAGGACCACTCACTCCCAGCGTCATAGCACCAAGGCCGCCGAAGCCGGCGCCTCCTCCCTGAGTTGCAGGCGGTATACGCTTGCGCTCGTCAATATAATTCCGCACTGGCGGCTCGGTGGCCTGCATATCCCATAGTGTGACCGCCGCAGAGTCGCTGGACGCACCATCACCTTCATGTGCAACCTGATTGGCGGCCGCCACCCCAGGAACTGCAACATTGTCTGCAGCAATGAGCGAGAGCGGCACAAACGACCCCGGGTAATACACATACTCCCGCACCCCCTCATGCAGCTTCTCCAACCGTCGCTGCCGCCGCTTCACTTCGATCAGGCTGGCCACGTTGTCCACCCACACCGGTGCAGCGTCCTCGGCGTCGTTGGCCTGCTTCACCTCGCCCAGCAGTGCATCGCCGTCCCAGAAGAACCACGTGGTCTCCGTCGGGTTGCGCTTGAACACACGCCGGCCCAGCGGGTCGTAGCCGTAGTACGTGCTCTTGCCGTCCCGCCGGCTCTCGGCCAAACGATGGTTGGCATCCCAGATCAGCTCCAGGTCGCTCGCATCCCCGCCCCCCGGGCTGCCCTTGCGCACCATGTCGCCGGCGCGGTCGAACACGTAGTGCACGCCCTGGTAGGTGCCCTCGCGCGTCCACAGCACCTCGGCCTGGTCATCGCCGCCAGCCACCTTGCGCATACGCACTTCGCGGATGTCGGTGCGCAGGCGATCGCCGGCCGGGTCGTTGTAGTACGGGTGCAGCACGCCCTTCGGATCGGTATGCGCGAGCAGTCGCCCTATGGCGTCGTAGCGGTACTCGTCCACGCCTTGGCCGCTGTCCTGGCGGCGGGTGAGGTTGCCGGTGCGGTCGTAGTCGTAGCGGGTGTCGAACAGCGGTGCGGCGTCACGCAGTACGGTCTGCGCGGTGAGCAGGTTGCGCGCGTCGTAGTCGAAGCGTCGCTCAAGGTGGGGGCTGAGCTGCTCGCGCGTGGTGCGTCCCAGCGCGTCGCGCTCGAGGGTGATCGGCACTTCGTCGTTGATGCCGATCTCGCTGACCTGATCGCACAGATCGTAGGCGAACGCGATGGCATTGCCGGCGCTGGTCTGTCGCTGGGTGCGGTTGCCGGCCTCGTCGTAGGCGTAGCCGACACGGAAGCCATCCTGGATTTCCTCCAGCAACTGGCCCAGCGGGTCGAAGCGGCGGGTGACGTGGCGGTGCGCGTTGCGCAGGTCGACAAGCTGGCCGCGCGCGTCGTACTGGAAGGTTTCCTTGACCTGGTGACCCGGCTGGCGGATGTCCGGCAGGGTCTTGGCGGTGATGCGCCCGAGCTTGTCGGTGGCGAAGACGATGCGTTGGCCAAGCGGGTCCACGGTGGTGGTGAGGCGTCCAGCGGCATCGTAGGTGTAATGGCGCGACTGCCCCCAATAGTCGATTTCCTCCACGATCCGGCCGAGCGGATCGCGGTTGAGCAGGTAGTGCTCGCCGCGCTGGTTGACCACGCCGATCAGCTGCTCTTCGGTGTCGTAGCGGTACTCGACCACGTGCCCATCGGCCTGCACGCGCTTGCCGATCTGGCCGATGCCCACGTACTGCAGGCGGGTGCGCGCGCCCGCTTCGTCCAGGTAGGTGATGAGCTGGTCTTCGGCGTCGTACTCACAGCGCACGCCGCTGTTGTCGGGCGCCTGCACGCCCAGCAGGCGGCCCTTGGCGTCGTACTCGTAGGCCGTGGTCTGGCCAAGCGGGTCGGTCTGGTACAGCAGACGCCCCAGCGGGTCGTGCTGGTACCGGCTTTGGTGGCCAAGCGGGTCCAGCACACTGGTCACCAGGCCGTGGCGGTCGTAGCCGACGGCGGTGACGGCGCCGCGCGGGCTGGTCTGGGCCTGCAGCAGGCCGTAGGCATCGTACGTGTAGCGGGTGGCGGCCTGCAGTGGATCGGTCTGCTCGATGAGCAGGCCGCGGGTGTCGTAGTGCTGCTGCCAGGTGTTGCCCTCCGGATCGGTGACGGCGAGCAGCTGGTCCTGGTCATCGAACTGTTGTTGCAGCGTGGTTCCATCCGCCCGCACCAGCACCACCAGGTTCCCGCGTTCGTCGTACTCGAAGCCGGTGCGCAGTCCCTCCGGGTCGGTCACCGCCACGGTGCGGCCAACATCGTCGTACTCGAAGATGGTCACTCCATCCAGCGGGTCGATCTCGCACAGCGGCAGACGGTTTTCATCGAACTTGACCAGCGACACGTTGCCCAGCGAGTCGGTGATGCGGGTTTCGCGCAGAAGCGCGTCGTAGTCGAAGTGGTAGTCGTACAGACCGCCGTCGCCCCAGGAGTGCACCACGCGCCACTGAGCGTCGAACGCGTAGTAGAAGGACAGGCCGACGCGGTCGGTGTGGCGCACCATGTGGTGCTGGGTGTAGCCGAAGGTACGCGGGGCGCCGAGCGGGTCCACGGCGGCGATCAGGTCGCCGTCGGCGTAGCGGTAGTTCGCCAGCGGGTGGTTCAGGCCGGTGGCGGGATCGTGCAGCTGCAGGTCGTCGATCCGCCCGTGGCGCGCGGTGACGGCGATGTAGCGGCCCTGCTGGTCGTCCACGCCGCGTTCGACGATGCGCACCAGATGGCCGTCGCGGCGCTCGAAGCGCCAGAAGTTGCCGCAGCTGTCTTCGATGCGCTCGATCGGCAGGTGCTGCTCCTGCGGCAGCTGGGCCACGCCGGGCGCGGCAGCGCCGTCGAAGCGGTAGTGCAGGCCGCCCTTGAACCGCACGATCCACTGGCCCTGCTGGCGCCACAGGCGCGCGCCATCGACGAAGTCCAGGACCGCCACGTCGGCGCCGTCGCGGCGCGGCAGCTCGGGGAAGAAGGCCACCTGGTCCGGGCCGGACAGCCAGGCGCTGCCATCGGGGGCCAGCGCCAGCGCGATGTCGGCCGGGGTCTGCCAGCCGAAGCCGCAGGCGCCTTGGCGCTGTGCGTGGCGCGAGGCGTACACGCGGCGCCAGGCCAGCGGCAGGCGGCCGGGGATACTGAAGTCTTCGTGGGTGACCGAAACGCTGCCGTCGCGGATGTCCACCGGCTCGGCGCGCAGCACCTTGCACTTGAGCGTGCCCGACGGCAGGTGCCCCCAGCGGGCGCGGCGCCATTCCGCGAAGGCATCCATCTTCTTGCGGAAGAAATCGCTTTTGCGCAGCTTGCCGAGCCCGGCAAAGGCGGCGCGGAAGGCCAGTGCGGTCCACGACACGGTGGGCGGGCCGCCGATCTTGACGCTGGTGGGAATGGCCACGTTCAAGCCGGTGGGCAGCGACATCGCGCGCAGCGGCTTCTTCGGCTTCTTGGCCCGGAACGGGTTGATCATGCCGGCCAGGTTGCAGTCCAGCACGGGCATGGCCAGGCGCGAGAACGGCTCGCCATCGGCCGACACGGTGCGGCTGCCCATGAAGATTTCTTCGCCGTCGAACTGCGGGCCCATCGGCGCGGCCAGCGGCGGCCCCCACACGCCCAGCGGGATGTGGATGTCCAGGCCACCGGTCCCGGCGGTGCCGCGGTGAACGCCGTTGACCTTGACCGTGGAGCCGATGAAGGGGATGTAGTCGAACGGGTCCAGCACCAGACCGATATGCGGGGTGGGCAGCGGGCACGGCGGCACCGCGTACATGTGGATGTCGATGCCCAGCTGCGGATCGAAATGTTTGGCGGCGATGCTCATGGCGGCCCTCCGTGGCCGTTACAGCGCGCGCAGCAGAGCGCGTAGGAAAGCCTTGACCTCGTCGCGGTACTCCACGCCGAGCCAGACCACGATGGCCATGCCCAGCAGCACGGCGACGGTCATCAGCAGGGTCTTGTTGGCATTCATGCGGCGACAACTCCGTTGGGTGCCGCAGCGGAAGCGACGGTGTGGGCGTGCCGGGCATCCAGCAGCGGGGCGGGATCGGGCAGGGGCTGCATGGCCGGCGGTTCGCTCCATACCGGGATGTCATGGTCCAGCGGGTGCTGGATCGCCGGCAGGCCGTTCCAGCCCGGGTCGAGGAAGTCGCGGCCAACTGCGACGATCCGGCGGAAGAACTCGTCACCGCCCTGGATCAGGCGTTCGCGCTCGTGCTGCACGCGGTGGAAGGTCTGCTCCAGCGCGCTGTGCAGCTGGTCCTGAATGACATCCAGCGGCGGCCGCGCCGGGTGCGTGCCGAGGCGGGCGGCGGCATCGTCGGCCTGCCCGTGCAGCGCGGTGGTCTGTTCCAGGTAGGTCCGCGCGGTGTCCTGCAGCCGCTCGCAGCGGCGTGGGTCCTGCAGCTGCAGCAGGTCCCACAGCGCCTGTGGCAGGGTGGTGGCGTGGCGGTCCTGCGGCGCGAGCGGCGTGGCGATGCGGATGGCTTCCAGCAGCTGGGTGCGGGCCTCCTCGCGCTTGCCCTGCTGGAGCAGGCAGTAGCCGGCCATGCGCTGGCCTTCAAGCTGGAACATGGGGTGCGGAATGCTGGCCGCCGAGGTGGCCGCCTGCAGGTAGCCCTGCGTAGCCTGGCCCGGGTTGTTGGCGGTGAGCCAGCAGCCCGCTTCGCCGAACCAGCTCTGCATCACCAGCTCCGGTGCGGCGGCATGGCCCTGACTGCGCGCGGTTTCGGCCGCGCTGCGCGCCTGGCGGTAGGCGTTGATCGCCTGGCCGTGGTCGCCCCCTTTGAGCCAGGCACCGGCCACCATCATCTGCACGACCGCCTGCTGGTCCTGCCAGCCGTGGCGGTGGGCCAGCCCCAGCGCGCGCTCGGCGCGGGCGGCCACCTGCTGCGGGCTGCCGCGCTCGAGCAGCAGCATCAGGTCGGTGAGCAGCTGACGGTGCAGCACCTCCGGGCCGGTGCCGGCGGACTGCGCCGCCGTGTCGCGGGCGATGGCGAACATGTCCACCGGCGCCTCGATGCGCGCTGCAACGTGGGCATGGCGTTCCAGCAGGGGCTGCCAGCGCGAGTCTTCGTCGGTGTCCAGCAGCACCAGCCGCAGGCGCTCGCCCGGAGCGGCGGCCAAGGCGGCGTCGATCCAGCGCGCCAGACCGTCGCCGGGCACGCAGCGCTCCGGGTCGATCACCACGGCCAACAGGCGCAGATGGCGCTGGTGATGGCTGGCGAAGCTGTCCAGGACCTGCACCACGCCGTGCGCACTGTCCGGGTGCGCGTCGTGCGGGCCGCGCCAGCCCAGCGCGACACCCTGCGCGCGCAGTTCGTCCTGGCTGCCGAGGTAGCGCTCGAGCAGGCTCTGCTTCACCTCGCGGCTGTAGGCGAAGCCGGTTTCAAACGCGGTATCCAGGCGCAGGAAATAGTCCGGCGTGTCGCGGCCTTCGTCGTGGCGCTGGGTCTCGAAGAACGCGGCGAGCAGGCGGCTGGCGTTGGCCGGCACGCGCCACACCAGCAGGCGCCGGGTCGAATCGGCGCTGGCGTTGAGCCAGGCCTCGCCCAGGCGTTGGATGGCGCGCAGCATGGGGGTGTCGTGCATGGGAGTCCCTCCGTTGGACCGGTCAGCAGTTGAGCTTGATCTCGCTGCCGTTGACCGACACGCCGCCGCTGTTGATGACCACCTCCGACCCGCCGGCGGAGATCCTGATCTCCCCGTCGGTGACCTCGATGAAGGCACCGCCCACCGCGGCGGTCAGCTTGCTGGCCGAGGCGAGCGTCATGTCGCCGTTGGACAACTGGCTGTGGGTGCCGGTGACTTCATGGTCGAAGGGTCCGTCCACCCCAACGGTACGTGCGCCGATGTTGGTGTCTTCCACCGCACCCTGCACGCCACGCTTGTCCAGCCCGGTGATGGTGGTCTCGCGCCCGGCCGCGTACTCCTGCGTGACCTTGCCGAGCACCTGGCGCAGCGAGGTGGCGGTGACGGTCTCCTTCCAGGTGCCGGTGCGCTGGCTGGTGTAGTTGCCGGTGAGGGTGGTGCCGAAGTCGCCGGTGATGGTCTCGGTGTAACCGGCGGCGGCAATCGTCTTGGTCTGTCCGGCCTGGTAGGCCTCGGTGACCGCGCCGGTCACGTTGGTGGTACGTGTACCGGTCACGCCGAGGGTGTCGGTGCCGGTCACGGTGATGCCGCGGTTGGCGCCGACGCTGATGTCCTGGTTGGCACCCACGCTCATGCTGTGGTTGACCGCCACGGCCGTGGACTTG
This sequence comes from Stenotrophomonas sp. GZD-301, assembly GCF_049310345.1. Taxonomy (NCBI): domain Bacteria; kingdom Pseudomonadati; phylum Pseudomonadota; class Gammaproteobacteria; order Lysobacterales; family Lysobacteraceae; genus Stenotrophomonas; species Stenotrophomonas sp. GZD-301. The sequence continues at coordinate 30,687 of NZ_JBMOWY010000048.1, forward strand.
TTGTTCTGGACGCTGGCGTTCTGGTCGTTGAGCACGGTGGTGACCATGTCGCGCTGCGCGCGCATGTTCAGCAGCTCGCCACCGGCGCTGTCGTGCATGGTGATCTCGTTCCAGCCGGCACCCTTGACCGTCTTGGATTTCAGGCCGCTCACTTCCAGCCCGAACGGCGGCATGTTCTCTTCGTTGTAGACGCGGCCGGTGATGATCGGCCGGTCCGGATCGCCGTCGAGAAAGTCCACCACCACTTCCTGGCCCACGCGCGGCGGCGACACGCCGCCCATGTCGGCACCGGCCCAGGGGCTGGCGCTGCGGATCCAGCAGGAGCTGTTCTCCGCGCCATTGTCGCGGCGGTCTTCCTTGCGGTCCCAGTGGAACTGCACCTTCACCCGGCCGTAGGCATCGGCATGCAGCTCTTCGCCGGGCGGGCCGACCACGGTGGCGGTCTGCGGGCCGGGCATGCGCGGCCACGGGGTCTGGCGCAGCGGGCGGTAGGGAATCCGGCGGCGCAGCACCTCGGCCTCGACCGCGTGGCTGGGTGCTTCGGCGCTGCCGAAATCGCTGGCGAAGTTGTTGCGCCCCTCGCGCTGCAGGCGCACCACGAAGAACTGGCGATCCTCGGCGCCGCGGCCGATGAAGTCCGGCTGCTGTTCCAGGGAGAAGCAGCCACCGGCCTGCAGGCCGGCCACGTTGCCGGCGCACTCGAACAGCTTGGTCGGCCAGGCGGCCTCTTCGTTGCGCACGGCCGCCAGCGCCTCGCCGATGCGGCTGTCGGCAAAGCGCGCGGCACCGTCGTAGCGGTACTGGGTGAATTCGGGCAGCGCGCCGCGCGGTGCTTCGTTGCCGCGCACCACCCGCAGCGGCGTGCTGGGCTGCTTGAAATCAAAACTGCTCAGCGACTGCGCCCCCGGCCCCACGCGGCGGCGTGCGCCCCAGCGATGCAGCCCGGTCTGCAGCTGCACGCCCTGGTCGGCGCGGAAGTACACCGGCGCCGGTTCGCCCAGCGCCACGCTCAGGGTGGAGTCGTCGCTGAGCACCAGGCTGTGGCCATCGGCATCGTGGCGGACGCTGTAATAGATGCCGGCGTCTTCAAGCAGGCGCGAGACGAAGGCGAAGTCGGATTCGTTGTACTGCACGCAGTAGGCCAGCCTGGGCAGGCGCCCGGCATCGAGGTCCAGGTCGAAACGGGCCAGGTCCGGGTAGTCGGCGAACACCGCCTCCACGATCTGCAGCGCGGTCATGTCCTGGAATATCCGGCAGTTGCTGGTGTAGTCCAGGAAGGCGAACCACGGGGCGATCTCGGCGCGGTAGCAGGTGAACTGCGCTTCGCGGCCGACGCTGGCGAACTCGCGCACATAGCCGTGCACGCCCTGTCCGCCGAATTCGTCGCCCAGCTGCAGGCGCAGCGGCTGCCCGACCAGCTGCTTGAGCTCCAGCCGCGGCTCGGTGGAGAGCAGCTCGACCTGGTAGGCGAAGGGCTGGGAGACCTGTTCGGTGCCCTGGAAGCGTTTGACCAGGAACGTCTGCGGGTCCAGCACAGTGTCTACGCGGATCAGGCGATGGTCCTGCTGCAACCGCGCCAGGGCATGGAGGGGGGCAAGTGATTCGGCATGCATCGGGCGTTCCTTCGTCCCATGATCGTCGAGACCCCGACTGTGCCATCGCGCCATGACAGGTGCCAACTTTCTGACGAGAAGATGCAATTCATCCGATAAATCGCTTCAGCTTTGTGGAAGAAAATGCGGTTTTCATCACATTCCCCACGCGCTGATGGGCGCAGCGTGTCGATTTTCCGTGCCGTGGTTCGTCATATCAGCGAGGCGCCCGTTCCGGTGCGCCCCTTCCGGAGGTGTTTCATGTCTTACATCGATGGTTTCGTGCTTGCCGTGCCTACCGCCAACAAGGAGGCGTTCCTGGCCCATGCCCGCCTGGGCGATGCGATCTGCATCGAGCACGGCGCCACCCGCGTGGTGGAGTGCTGGGGCGACGACGTGCCGCACGGCAAGCAGACCGACTTCTACCGCGCGGTGGAGGCCAAGGCCGATGAGACGGTGCTGTTCTCGTGGATCGAATGGCCGGACAAGGCCACCCGCGATGCGGGCATGCAGAAGATGATGGAAGACCCGCGCATGGACCCGGCGCACAACCCGATGCCGTTCGACGGCAAGCGCATGATCTACGGCGGTTTCGTGCCGGTGGTGGAGCTCGGCGGGTAAGCGGACCCGCGCCGGGCGACGGTATCAGCGTGGGGGGTCGGGCGCGTCGTCGAGGGCCTGCCCGCCGCCCATGCCGCCCATGCCGCCGCCCCCCATCCCACCGCCTCCGCCGCCTTTCGCACCGCCCTTGTCACCCGCATCGGCCTTGCCTTTGGCACCGGCCGACGGACGCGCCGGCCCCTGCTGCGGGATCGCGACGCTGGCGGGAATCGGCGCCAGGTCGAGCGCGCCACGGATGAAATCCCGCAGCGACACGACCAGTGCCGCTGTCGGCACCGCGCGCCCCTGCGCCAGTTCGGTGGCCGCGTGCGCGGCCAGGCGCACCTGTTCGTCGGTGCCGAGCAGGATGATGTCCGACAGTGCGGCCTCGACGGCATCGCGGATGCGCCGGGCGCGGTCGCTGCCGGCGGTGGCCACCGCGTCGGCCAGGCGCAGCGCGGCATCGTCGGGATGCGGGGGTTGGCGCAGGTCGCGCAGATGGCGCGGGTCCACATCCAGTGCGCCGGTAAAGGAGCCGCCCAGGGTCTTGTAGGCCGCAATCAGGGTGCGCAGGCGTTCGTTGATCTGTCGGTTTTCGCGCTCGCGGCGCTGTTGCAGGGTCTGCATCACCAGCAGGCGGATACCCACGCCAATCAGGGTGATGACCGCCAGCCCGATCAGGGTGGACAGCATGGCCTGCCAGGAACTGAAGTCGAGACCGCGCATGAAGACTCCCTCGCTTGGGAGTCTCACCGTAGCAGGCGCCAGGTGAGTACGGCATCGGTGGCGGTGGGCCCCCGGGCCGCCATGCCGCTCCCGCCCGCAGGCGGGAACGGCACGTAAGACTTACTTGCGCGCGCGCTTGGCCGGGGCCTTGCGGGCCACGGTCTTGGCAGCGGCGGCACGCTTGGCCGGCGCAGCCTTGCGGGCAGCGGTCTTCTTGGTCACGGCCTTCTTGGCGGTGGCGACCTTCTTGCCGACAACCTTCTTGGCGGCGGCGGTCTTCTTGCCGACAACCTTCTTGGCAACGGCGGTCTTCTTGCCGACAACCTTCTTGGCCGCAGCGGTCTTCTTGCCGACGACCTTCTTGGCAACGGCAGTCTTCTTGCCGACGACCTTCTTGGCCGCAGCGGTCTTCTTGCCGACGACCTTCTTGGCAACGGCGGTCTTCTTGCCGACAACCTTCTTGGCGGCCGCGGTCTTCTTGGCGACAGCCTTCTTGGCGGTGGCGACCTTCTTGGTCACGGCCTTCTTGGCGGCGACGGTCTTCTTGCCGGCGACCTTCTTGGCGGTCGCGGTCTTCTTGGCGACAGCCTTCTTGGCGGTGGCGACCTTCTTGGTCACGGTCTTCTTGGCAGCGGCGGCCTTCTTGGTCACAGCCTTCTTGGCGGTGGTGGCCTTCTTGCCGGCAGCCTTGGTGGTCTTGGTCACGGCCTTTTCAGCGGCGGCCTTCTTCTTGGCGACCTGCTTCTTCAGCGCGGCGGCCTCGGCCTTGGCGTTGCTCTTGGCGGTTTCCAGCTTCTTCTTGGCGGAGGCCAGGGTCTTGCCGACCGACTTGGCTGCCTTGTCGGCCTTCTTGGCGACGGTCTTCTCGGCCTTCTTGACGGCCTTCTTGACCTTGGCGACCTGGGTGGTCGCGGCCTTGCGGGCGCGCTTGACGGTCTTCTTCACCGACGCCACGGCGTCTTCAGCGGTGGTGGCGATGGTCTCGCCCACTTTGCCGGCCACTTCTTTCACTTCTTCGACGCCCTGCGACAGGGTCGCGGTCACACCATTACCGTTGCTCATGATTGCCTCCTAAGGGGCCTGGTCAGTTAAATCGCTGGCGATGCTATACCGGCGCGGTCCATCGTGGAACGGTCTTGTCGCAGCCTGTGAGCCGCATCTGTGCTTGGCAGACGGCCGGTGCGGCAGGCCGTGCACCAGGCGGTGTACAGCAAACTGCTTGAAAACAGCTTCCGTGCTTGTGTCGGCCGTTGCCGCTGCGGTCATCCCTGCGTCTGTGGAACGGGGTGGAGGCGATGTGCATTTCTGCGTCGCACATGATCGGTTGGTTGCCTTCTGCCTGCACAACTGCGCCGATTGCGAAGACCAGACCGACCACGATCGGCGTGTCGGCAACCCGCTGCAAGGCGTCGGACAGGTGCGGTGGGTGCGGGCCGATCGTGATCGACCGGCAGCGGATGCGACGGCGACGACACGGCGTCCGCGTGCGGCATCGCGAAGGGGGAGACGGGCGGCGACGAAACGGATCGAGATCGACACGGTCGGGGTCATGGCCTTCCAGTGCCGCGCCCGCGCGCGGCTGGGTTGAGGGCAGCTTACCCCTGCACCAGGGCCTGTCAACGGTGGACGCGGACGGGTTTTTTCATGGCGCGTTTAGCCGCGAACGGACACACTCATTCAGCTTGCACTACCGTATAGCTGCTTTCCCGCCCTGCTCCCTCGTTACGGAACCGCCGGACCATGCGACCGATCCCGACCCTGCTGACCCTTGCCCTCGCCGCCGCATTCGGTGGATTCGTCGCCACCGCCATCACCGCGCAGCTGGACAACCGCGCTGCCGCGTCGCCCGCATCGCTGGCCATTCCGGCCACCGCGGCCCTGCCTGCGGCGGTGGCCGGGCAGCCGGTGCCCTCGCTGGCGCCGATGCTGGAGCGGGCGATGCCGGCGGTGGTGAGCGTCAACACCAAGCAGGTGGTGCGGGTGCGCAACCCGTACTTCAACGATCCGTTCTTCCGCCGCCTGTTCCCGGAAGTGCCACAGGAGCGCATCAACGAATCGCTCGGCTCGGGCGTGATCATCGATGCTGCCGAAGGCCTGGTGCTGACCAACCACCATGTCATCGACAACGCCGACGACGTGCAGGTCACCCTCGCCGACGGGCGCACGGTCAAGGCCGAGTTCATCGGTTCGGACCGCGACACCGACGTGGCGCTGATCCGCATTCCGGCCGACAAGCTCACCGCGCTGCCGCTGGGCAACAGCGACCAGCTGCGCGTGGGCGACTTCGTGGTGGCCATCGGCAATCCGTTCGGTTTCAGCCAGACCGTCACCTCCGGCATCGTCTCGGCGGTGGGCCGCAGCGGCATCCGCGGGCTGGGCTACCAGAACTTCATCCAGACCGACGCCTCGATCAACCCGGGCAACTCGGGCGGCGCGCTGGTCAACCTGCAGGGCCAGCTGGTGGGCATCAACACCGCCAGCTTCAACCCGCAGGGCAGCATGGCCGGCAACATCGGCCTGGGCCTGGCCATTCCCTCCAACCTGGCGCGCGACGTGGTGGACCAGCTGGTCAAGCACGGCGTAGTGGTGCGCGGCACGCTCGGCATCGAGGCGCAGAACCTGACCCCGCAGATCGCCCAGGGGCTGGGGCTGACCGAAGTCCGCGGCGCGCTGGTGACCCGCGTGCTGGCCGGGTCCGGTGCGGCTGCCGCCGGCCTCAAGCCGGGCGACGTAGTGGTAACCGCCAACGGCCAGCGCGTGGACAGCGCGCAGGCGCTGCACAACGTGGAAGGGCTGCAGCCGGTGGGCAGCACCCTTACTCTGGATCTGCGCCGCGACGGCAAGCCGCTGCAGCTCAAAGTGACGCTGAAGGAACAGCCGCGCGCGGTCGCGGGCGACACCCTGGACCCGCGTCTGGGCGGTGCCACCTTCGTCGACCTGCCCGAAACGCTGCGCCAGGCCGGCGTCAGCGGCGTGCTGGTCAGCGAGGTCAAGCGCGGCAGCCGCGCCGCCGCCTCCGGCCTGCAGCAGGGAGATGTGGTCACCGAGGCCACGGTAGGCGAGTTCGCCGATCTGGCCAGCTGGCGCGCCAACTTCCAGAACCGGCCGCAGCAGCTGGTGCTGCGCATCGTGCGCGGCAACGTGCGGGGCGAGCTGGTGATGCGCTGAACGGCTCAGGATGCCGTAACGCCCCTTACACCCGCGCGGTGCTATTACCTTGTGTTCCTCGCCGTCCGGTTCGTCCGCGGTCACCATCCCCCATCGCATACAGGAGATACACGATGAGCCCCACCAATACCGAGAACCTGAAGGAACACCTGGGTGAAGCCGGTTCGCACCTGAAGTCGGCGGCCAGCGCCGCAGGCGGCGCGATCAAGGGCGCCACCGGTGCTGCAACCGACGAACTGCGCATCGGCAAGGCCAACGTCAAGGCCGAACTGTCCGACACCGCACTGTCGGGCCTGGCCGCTGCCGAGTTCGGCGGTGCCGCTGCCAAGGAACAGGTCGATGCGCTGATGGACAAGGGCAAGGACCTGGTCGACAGCGCCGCCGAACTGATCCGTGAGCGTCCGCTGGCGTCCTTCGGCGTGGCCTTCGCGGCCGGCTGGATCATCGCCAAGCTGGCCCGTAGCGGCGGCGACAAGTAAGCGTCGGCGTGAGCGATCAAGCCCACACGACCGCCAACGGTGGTGCGGATTCCCCGCCACCGGAAGGCGGTGATACCGCGCCCCGGCTGGATGAGAGCATCCGCCAGGTAGGTCAGGCCGGGCGCGCCACCGTGGACTCGGCCAAGCACACGCTGCGCTCGCTGCGGCGCCTGGCATCGGCCGATTTCGCCCTGGCGCGCAGTGCGTTCGGGCGGGCGTTGGCGTGGAGCGGCGTGGCAATCGTGTTCGGTGCGTCGGCCTGGCTGCTGCTGGCCGGCACGCTGATCGCGCTGATGCAGCATTGGGGCCTGTCCTGGTTCCAGTCGCTGCTGATCACCTCGATCCTCAGCCTGGCCGTTACCGGCTATGCGATCTGGCGCGTGTCGTTCTTCTTCCGCCACACCGGCATGCATGCCACCCGCCGCCAGTTGTCGCGGCTGGGCCTGTATGACGAACCCACCGACGACGATCCCGATGCCCATGTGGGCAGGGCGGAGGGCACGCCATGAATTTCGAAGCCCTGCGCCGCCGCGTCAAGCGCGCCGAACAGGTGGTGTCGATCCGGGTCGATGAGACCCAGTGCAACTGGTTCACCCTGAGCCAGGTCTGGCGCGCCGGGTGGACGCCGTTGCGCATCATCACCGTCGGCCTGGCCGGCGGCTTCCTGGCGGGCAAGCTGGAACCGGGCACTGCCAAGTTCCACGGCGCCCGCTGGCTGCAGATGATCGGCTCGGTGTCCAACCTGATGGCCAGCGCACAGGCGGCCTTCGCCTCGATGCAGGCCAGCGAAGCGGCCGATACCGCCGAGCAGGCAGCCGACAAGGTCGATGACGCCGCCGATGAGATGGCCTCGCCTGCCGCCGCGACGCGCCCCGCGACGCCTCCACCCGCGCAACCGCGTCCTGCGGCCGCGTCGTTCCAGCAGCCGCAGCCGGCCGAAGCGGCCACGGACCTGTCCGAACGTTGAGCCTGGGCATGCCCTGCCGCACCCTGCGGCGGGGCCTCGCCTGCCGTGCACGGGCACAACACGCCGCGCGCACCCGCCCTGCCCAATAATGACGCTCCTTCCCTGCCTGCGGCCTGCATGAGCGTCCCTGCCCCCTCTTCATCCGATGCGGTCGTTGCACCGCCGCCGCCCCGACCGCGCGCCCCGATGTCGCTGGTGGTGCTGGCCACCCTGGCGGTCGGTTTCACTTTGTGGGCAGCGCAGGAGGTGATCCTGCCGGTGCTGCTGGCGATGTTCTTCGCACTGGTCGGCAACCCGATCCTGCGCCTGCTGCAGAAGATCTGGATCCCGCGCTTCCTGGGTGCGGTGCTGGTGCTGGGCGTGGGCCTGAGCGGTGCGGCGGCACTCGGCGTGCAGCTGGTGGGCCCGGCGATGGAATGGGCGCAGGAAGCCCCGCAGCAGCTGCGCAAGGTCGCCCGCCAGGTGCAGAACCTGACCAAGCCGGTGCAGCAGGCCAACCAGGCCGCCGAGAACTTCGCGCGCGTGGCCGGCGGTGAAGGCAACCGCCGCGTGCAGGTGGTGCGTACCCAGCTGGACGATCCCTACAAGGTGCTTACCCGTGCGCCGCGCCTGGCCGCGTCGGTGCTGGCGGTGGTGCTGTTGACGCTGTTCTTCATGATCTACGGGCAGAGCCTGCAGAAGCACGCCATCGCGCTGTTCCCCAACCGCCAGCAGCAGCGGTTCACCACCGACATCCTGCGCTCGATCGAACGCGAGGTGTCGCGCTATGTGCTGACCATCACCGTGATCAACACGCTGGTCGGCCTGGTGTTCTCCGGTGTTCTGCTGCTGCTCGGGATCAGCCTGCAGGAGGCCCTGCTATGGGGCACGGTGGCGGCGCTGCTGAACTTCGCGCCGTACGTGGGCCCGCTGATCGGCGTGGCGCTGATGCTGCTGATGGGCTTTGTGGAGTTCAGCGATCCGTTCCAGGCACTGCTGCCGGCCGCCGGCTACCTGGCACTGCACACGGTCGAGGGCCAGGTGGTCACGCCGATCGTGCTGGGCCGGCGCATGGCGATCTCGCCGCTGATCCTGATCCTGGCGCTGATGGTGTTCGGCTGGCTGTGGGGCATGGTCGGGTTGCTGCTGGCGGTGCCGCTGCTGGTCTGCATCAAGCTGGTGCTGGCCCGGCTGGACGGGATGCAGGGCTGGGCGCGGCTGCTGGAATGAGCGTGTCGTGCCAGAATGCCGGCCCTTTTTCGGATGGATCCCGGCCCTGATGTCTTCCCCCACACTGCGTTGCCTCGCCCTCGCCGGCCTTGTCGCCCTTGCCGCCCCCGCACTGGCCGCCCCCCAGCCCAGCGCCGAGGTGGCCAGCCGCCAGCTGGTCGAGGCCGTTACCTGCAAGCGCCACCTGACGCCGGCGCAGTTCGACGCGTTGGCCAAGGTGCTCAAGCCGACCGAGCTGCAGGCCTACGGCGAACTGTCCGATGGCGAGTATGGGTTGACCACCCCGCTGGTCGTGCTCGGTCAGCCGGTGAACCGCCTGCACCTGTACGACGGCGACAGCGGCGAGGACGGCATCGACAGCTACACCGCGTACTTCAGCACCGCCACTGTCGACCAGATCGCGGCGCTGGCGAAGATCACGCGCAACGCCGCCGATGACTACACCCTGGAAGTGGGGCGCCATGACCTGAGCGTGCGGCACGACGAGGGCCAGACAGCCATCACCTGCTCCTACGACCTGCGCTGAGGAGCCTTCACGTGCACCTGCCTGCGCGCGCCATGAAAGCCCGCGCGGGCAGGCGTAGAATGGCCGGGTGAAATTCCCTGTCCTCGCCATCACCCTCGACCTCGACGATACGCTGTGGCCGTTCGCCCCGATCGGCGCCCGCATCGACCAGGTCCTGTACGACTGGATGCGTGAACACAGCCCCGCCACCGCCGCGATGTACCCCGTGGCGGCCATGCGGGAGCTGCGCGAGCGTTCCTTCCATGACAACCCCCAGCTGCACCACGACCTGAGCGCACTGCGCCGGTTGACGCTGCGCGAAGCGCTGGAGAACAGTGGCGCCGACCTGGCCCTGCTGGAGCCGGCCTACGAGGCGTTCTACGCCGCCCGCAACCAGGTGGAGTTCTACCCGGATGCGCTGGACGCGCTGGCCCGGATTGCCGCCAGGGTGCCGGTGGCCGCGCTCAGCAACGGCAATGCCGACCTGCAGCGCATCGGCCTGGCCCACCACTTCAGCTTCCAGCTCGGTTCGCGCGAACATGGCGCGGCCAAGCCGGCCGCCAGCATCTTCCACGCCGCCTGCGAACGCCTCGGCGTGGCGCCGGCGCATGTGCTGCACGTGGGCGACCACGCGGACATGGACGTGGTGGGTGCGATGCAGGCCGGCCTGCGCGGCTGCTGGATCAACCGCGTCGAGCACACCTGGAACCACCCTTCGCTGCAGCCCGACCTGCAGTTCGACACCCTGACCGGGCTGGCCGACTGGCTGGATGCCAACGCATCCGTCCAGCACGCCTGACCCCGCCGCGAACGGAGCCCCCTTCCGCATGACCCCGATCAACGGTTTCACCCCCGATACCGCCCAGGCGCTGCCGCTGCACGTGATGAACCGCGAGCAGTTCGCCGCATGGCGCGGGCAGCAGTCCCCGGCGCAGCTCGCCTGGATCGACGCGCAGCACTTCAACGGCAGCGGCGGCAGCGTGGTGCTGCTGCCCGGCGAGCACGGTCTGGCCGGTGCGATCATCGGCGTCGGCGACGCGGGCGATGCCTACGCCTACGCGCACGCCCCGTTCGCGCTGCCCGAAGGCAGCGTGTGGCAGCTTGCCGACGCCCTGCCGGCGGAGATCGAAACCCTGCTGCACCTTGGCTGGGGTCTGGGCAGCTACCGCTTCGCGCGCTACCGCACGCCCAACCGCGCACCGGCGCAGCTGGCAGCCACGCCCTCGGCCGAGGTGCGCGATGTGATCGCCGCCAGCCTGCGCGTGCGCGACTGGGTCAACACCCCCACCGAAGACATGGGCCCGCAGCAGCTGGAAGACGCGGCACGCGAACTGGCCAGCGCACACGGTGCGCAGATCGAGGTGATCGCCGGCGATGCGCTGCTGGAGCAGAACTTCCCGTCCATCCATGCGGTCGGTCGCGCCTCGCACCGCGCGCCGCGCCTGATCGTGCTGCGCTGGGGCAACGCGGGCCAGCCGCACGTGGCGCTGGTCGGCAAGGGCGTGTGCTTCGACACCGGCGGGCTGGACATCAAGCCGGCCGACGGCATGCGCAACATGAAGAAGGACATGGGCGGCGCCGCGCATGCACTCGGTCTGGCCGGGCTGATCATGGCGCAGGCGTTGCCGGTGCAGCTGACCCTGCTGATTCCGGCGGTGGAAAACGCCATCGGCCCGGACGCGTTCCGCCCCGGTGAAGTGATCGCCACCCGCAAGGGGCTGAGCATCGAGATCGACAACACCGACGCCGAGGGCCGGGTGATCCTGGCCGACGCGCTGACCTACGCCAGCGAACAGCAGCCGGAGATCGTGCTCGATTTCGCCACCCTCACCGGCGCGGCGCGCATCGCGCTGGGCCCGGACCTGCCGGCGCTCTTCAGCAATGACGACACGCTGGCCCAGCAGTGGCTGCAGGCCGGTGAAACCACCCGCGACCCGGTCTGGCGCATGCCGTTGTGGCGCCCGTACCTGCGCTACCTGCACAGCAACATCGCCGACCTGGCCAACGCCGGCTCGCGCATGGCCGGCTCGGTCACCGCCGCGCTGTACTTGGAGCGGTTCATCGCCGACGGGCAGAAGTGGGCGCATCTGGATGTGTACGCCTGGAACGACGGCGAGCGCCCGGGCCGCCCGGCCGGTGGCGAGGCGCTGGCGCTGCGCTCGGCATGGGCCATGCTGAAAGCCCGCTACGCGTAACCCGTAGAGCCGGGTTCTACCCGGCTGACGTCAGCCCCCGCGATTCCCAACGAAAGGCAGCCGGGTAAAACCCGGCTCTACGGTGCTGCCTTTCGCTGGGCATCGCGATGCCGGCGGATTCTTGTCGAAAATGTGAATATCGGCCGCGCTGCGGTTCTGACACCATGCAGGGGTCGCCCACCCACACGCATCGTGAAGGCAGGAACCCGGACATGTCGCTATTCGGCTATACCCGCGCCGGCCAGGAGCCGGGCGCACCCCGCCCGCCGTCGCCGCTGCTGTGGCTGGCACTGATCGCACTGATCGCCGGCCTGCTGGTACTGGCGTTCGCCTGGCTGGCCGGCTGGATCGGGCGCGACCGCGCCACCGCGCAGGTCTTCACCGACAGCATCGAGGCCACCGGCCCACCGCACCCCGGCTTCCGCCGTGCGCATACCAAGGGCGTGTGCGTCAGTGGCAGTTTCCAGGGCACGCCGGACGGTGCCGCGCTGAGTTCGGCACGGGTCTTCCGCCAATCCCAGGTGCCGGTACTGGGCCGTCTGTCGATCGGGGGCGGTGACCCGCACGGCGCCGACGCCAACGCGCGCGTGCGCAGCATGGCGTTGCAGCTGGTCAGCGACGATGGCCAGGAATGGCGCACCGCGATGAACAGCTTCCCGTTCTTCGCCGTGCCCACCGCCGCCGCCTTCCTCGAACAGACCCGCGCCGGCATTCCCGATCCGGCCACCGGCAAACCGGACCCGGCAAAGATGGCCGCGGTGCTGGACAAGTACCCGTCCGCACGCGCGTTCCAGCAGTGGGCCAAGACCGCCCCGTGGTCCAACAGCTGGGCCAACACCGACTACAACGGCGTCAACAGCTTCCGCTTCACCGCCGCCGACGGCAGCCACCGTTACGTGCGCTGGAGCATGCGCCCGCAGGCCCCGTTCGTGGAGATGACCGCCGAACAGCGCGCGCAGGCCGGCCTGGACTATCTGGCCGACGAGTTCGGGCAGCGGCTGGCACAGGGCCCGGTACGCTGGGACATGTGGGTGACGATCGCCGAAGCCGGCGACCCGATCGATGATCCGTCGCAGGTGTGGCCGGCGCAGCGTCGCCAGGTCAAGGTGGGCACGCTCAGCCTGGTGGCAATGCAGCCGCAGGCCGAGGGCGCGTGCCGCGACCTCAACTACGATCCGTTGATCCTGCCCAGCGGCATCGCCGGGTCGGACGACCCGATCCTGGCCGCACGGTCGGCGGTGTACTCGCAGTCCTTCAACCGCCGCGAACGCGAGATCGCCAACGGCAAGGGTGCTGCCGCCACCGGCAGGGAGCGTGGGCAATGAAGCACGTCAACGGACACTTCAACCTCACCGCCCGCGTCCTGCACTGGCTGATGGCGGCGATGATCCTGACCATGCTGTTCGTCGGGGTGACGATGGTGGCCTCGCTGCAATGGCGGCCGGCGCTGATCGATCTGCACCGCCCGCTCGGCATCGCGATCCTGCTGCTGGCGGTGGTGCGCCTGGTCAACCGCCTGCGCCACCGTCCACCACCGCTGCCGGCAGACCTGCCGGCCTGGCAGGCGGCCGCCGCCCATGCCTCGCACTGGGTGCTGTACGCACTGATGCTGGCCATGCCGCTGATCGGCTGGGCCATGCTGTCGGCCGGCGGCTACCCGATCGTGATGTGGTCCGGGGTCCACCTGCCGGCGATCGTGCCGCACGACCCGGCGCTGTACGCCGCGTTGCGCAATGCGCACAGCCTGCTCGCGTACGTGTTGTTCGCCACGGTGGTGGGGCATCTGTCGGCCGCGCTGTTCCACCTGTGGGTGCGCCGCGACGGCGTGTTCCAGGCGATGTCGAAAGGCCGGTAGTGGGGGGGGGGGGGGGGGAAAAAAACAACACGGAGGGGAGGGAAGAAGAGGAGGGGAGGGAGAGA
>NZ_JBMOWY010000049.1:0-41132 GCF_049310345.1 Stenotrophomonas sp. GZD-301
TGGCGCCCGACCGCTGTTCGGGCGACGGCGCGAAGCGCCGGGCTGCTGAGGGGCAAGAGCGTGCCGACCAACGGTCGGCACCCACCGGTCGGGTTTCGGTCCGCAACCACCGGTCGGGCTTCGTCGGCACCCACCGGTCGGGTTTCGGTCCGCAACCACCCACCCGGTTCCGGTCGGCAGCGCCTACAGCCAGCCCTTCTGTCGTGCCAGCCGGTGGGCTTCGATGCGGTTGGCCACGCCCAGCTTGCCGATGCACTCGGACAGGTAGTTGCGCACGGTGCCGTGCGACAGCCCGAGCTGGGTGGCGATCTCGCTGGCCGAGCGGCCGTCGCCCGCCAGGCGCAGTACCTGGCGTTCGCGGTCGTTGAGCGGGTCGGCCTGCGACCACGCGTCCAGGGCCAGTTGCGGGTCGATCGCGCGGCCACCGCGCTGCACCTGGCGCAGTGCGTCGGCCAGGTGGTCGGCGGGCGCATCCTTGAGCAGGTAGCCGCACACACCGGCATCCAGCGCGCGGCGCAGGAAGCCCGAGCGGGCGAACGTGGTGACGATCACCACCTTGATCGGCAGCGCGTGACGGGCGATGCGCTGGGCCAGTTCCAGGCCGGACAGGCCCGGCATCTCGATGTCGGTCACCAGGACGTCCGGGGTGAACTGCTGCAGCATCCGCCACGCTTCCTCGCCATCGGCCGCGCTGCCCAGCACCTCGATGTCGGCTTCCAGCCCGAGCAGCGCCGACAGCGCGCCCCGCACCATCGCCTGGTCTTCGGCCAACACGATGCGGATCATGGCGCGCCTCCCGCCGACAGCGGCGTTGGCCCAGCAGGCGTGACCGGCAGCGCGGCGACGGCGGTGGTGGCCGCCGGCAAGGTGATCCGCACCGAAATGCAGGTGCCCTCACCCCGTACCGACTGCAGCAGCAGCGTGCCACGCAGCGCCGCCACACGCTCACGCATGCCGCTGAGGCCGTTGCCATCGGTCTGCACGCCGCCGCGGCCGTCGTCGCGGATCTGCATCAGCAGGGTGCGGCCGTCCTGCTCGAACTGCACCCAGGCCTGGTGCGCCTGCGCGTGCCGGGCGATGTTGGTGGCCGCCTCGCGCAGCACCAGCGACAGCGCACGCTCGATCTCCACCGGCATCGGTGGCGGTGGCGTGTAGTGCAGGTGCACGTGCTGGCACTCCAGCAGCAGCCGCGCCGATGCCAGCTCGGCGGCCAGGTCGCTGGCGCGGATGCCGGTCACCGCGCTGCGCACTTCCGCCAGCGCCTGGCGGGCGATCGTCTCGGCTTCGGTGACCTCGCGACGCGACGCCTCCGGATCACGGTCGAACAGCTTGCGCGAGAGCTCCAGCTTCAAGGTGATCAGCGACAGGGTGTGGCCAAGCAGGTCGTGCAGGTCGCGGCCGATGCGCTCGCGCTCGGCGGTGGCGGCCAGCCGCCGCACCTCTTCCTGCGACAGCTGCAACGCCGCGTCGCGTTCCTTGTTGAGGCTCTCGACGTTGACGATGATGCCGATGATCAAGGCCATCGACGGAATCCACACCACCAGCTGCCATTGATACCCCACCCACAGCGCGATGCCGACGAACACCGCGTTGAGCGCCAGCAGCTGCAGCAGGTAGCGCCACAGGCCACCCTCGCGGCAGGTGCGCAACATCACGCAGCCGAAGATGAAATAGCTGATCCCGGACGGATACCACGGCAGCAGCGCCAGCCCCATCGCCACCATCGCCAGCGCATAGCGCGGCCCGTGGTGGCGCGGGGCCAGCAGCAGGCGGCCGTACAACGCCAGAAACACCGGGTAGGTCAGCACCGTCAGCCAGAACCACCGCCAGGAATAGCCGGTGCCGAAGATCGGGGTGAAGAACACCCAGCCGGTCCACAGCAGGTGGACCGCATCGGCCCAGGCCGGTTTGCCACGGCGCAGGTTGTCGGCCACCGACGAGTCCGGCGCAGGCCGCAGCAGCGTAGCAATCCAGCGCGATGTCACGGGCGGCTCCAGACGGGGTGGGTCAGGCGCGATCATGCCATTTCAGCCCATGCGCCGCAGGCGGCGCCGTGCCAGCGCCAGGGCCACGGCGGTGATACCCAGCAACACCGCGACGTGCACCCACGCGCTGCCCTGCGCCGGCTGGCCCATCGCCGGCAATGCCAGCTGCGCCAGGTGCCAGGTTGGCCAGAGCGGCGCGAGCGTGGTGAACAACGGCGGCAGCATCGACAGCGGCAGCCATAGCCCGGACAGCAGGGCCAGCGGCAGGTAGACCAGGTTGACCACGGCCGGCGCCGCACCCGCACCGACGTGGCTGCCGATCAGCAGGCCGATGGCGCCCATCGGCAACGCTGCGAACGCCGCGACGGCCAGCAGGTGCACCGCCGCCCACGGCGTGACCGCCACGCCGGCAGCGACCGCCACGGCGATCAGCAGCGTGGCCACCAGCACCGCAAACAGCACCGTCATCAACAGCCGCGCCAGCAGCGGCGCCATTGGCGGCATCGGCAGCGCACGCTTGAGCGTGAGCAGGCCACCCTCGCGGTCCAGCGCCAGCTGCACACCAAAGCCGAACAGCGCCGGCGCCATCGCACCGAACACGCAGTAGGTGGCCAGCAGATACACCGGTGCGTAGCCGCGGCCGAGCAGCACGCCGAACAACGAATAGAACAGCACCGGGAACAACAGCGATGGCACCACGAAGCCCGGGTAGCGCCAGGCGCGGCGCAGCTCGCAGCGGATCTCGGCACGGTAGATCGGCCATGCCGCGGCGAGGGCGGGTGTAGCGGTGGGGACGGTGTTCATGCGGCCTCCCGGGTCAGTTCGACGAAGGCGTCGGCCAGGCCGCCGCCATGCACTTCCAGGTCCTGCAGGTGCGGATCTTCGGCAAGCAGCCGCGCCACCACCGGCTCGGCCGGCTCAGCGAGCAGCTGCAGGTTCAGGCCATCGCGCTGCACCTCGCGGACGCCCGGCCAGTGCTGCACTGCCTCCGCGTCGAGCGTGCTGCGGCAGCGGATTCTTCGTGGTGCACGCTGCGGGCGGAACTGCGCCAGCGGGCCATCGGCCAGCACCCGCCCCTGCTCGATGACCACCACGCGCTGCGCCAGCGCCTCGGCTTCCTCCAGATAGTGCGTGGTCAGCAGCACCCCGCAGCCCTCGCCGGCCAGCTGCCGGATCGCCTGCCACAGTGCCTGCCGGGCCTGGATGTCCAGGCCGGTGGTGGGTTCATCGAGGAACAGCAGGCGCGGCCGGCCGCAGATGGCGATGGCGAACTGCACCCGGCGTTGCTGCCCGCCGGACAGCCGGCCGTAGCGGCGCGATGCCAGGTCGGTGAGGCCGGCCAGCGCCAGGCACTCGTCCAGCGGACGGGGATCGGCGTAACAGACCCGCGCCAGGTCGATCAGTTCAGCCACCTGCAGCACCGGCGGCAACGCGGTGCTCTGCAGCATCACGCCGATGCCCGCGCGGCTGGCGCGGTCCTGCGGATCGCCCCCGAGCAGCTCGGCAATGCCGGCATCCAGGCGGCGCAGACCCAGCAGGACGGAGATCGCCGTGCTCTTGCCGGCCCCGTTGCGACCCAGCAGCGCGAGGATCTCGCCGCGATGCAGCGAAAACCCCACACCCTGCAGCGCGGCCACGGCACCATAGTGAACCTGCGCCTGGTGCAGCCGGGCCAGGGGAGACGCAACGGGATCGGACATGGGACACGCTCCGGGACGGGATGGGGACAGCCTCCGCTGTCGCCTTTGCCCCGGACAGTGGCCGTCGTCAGCGCATGCGGGTGACAGCTGTCACTGACGCTGCGCCAGTCGTGCGCGCATGCTGTGCACCACCCGGCGCCCCTGCCGGATTGCCCGAGGCCCGCCGTTGCGGTCACACTCGGCCCGATTCCCCGTCCAGGCTCACGATGAACGCATCTGCTGAACTGCTCAAGGAACTCCGCATCGACCGCAAGACCCCGCCGCCGCCCTCGTCCGGGCGCGGCCGGTGGATCGTGCTGGCGGTGGTGGCGGTGCTGTTGCTCGGCGCGATCGGCTGGTTCGTCGCCGGCCGCGAGCGCCCGATCGAGGTGACCACCGCGCCGGTGGTGGCGATGGGCCAGGGCGGCAGCAGCAGCACCGTGCTTGATGCCAGTGGCTACGTGGTGGCCCGGCGCATGGCCACGGTGTCGGCCAAGATCACCGGCAAGGTCCGCGAGGTGATGATCGAAGAAGGCATGCGCGTGGAGGAAGGCCAGGTCATGGCGACGCTGGACCCGATCGACGCCAACGCCCAGCGCAGCCTGTCGGCGTCGCAGCTGGAGGCCGCGCGCAGCCAGCTGGCCGGCCTGCAGGCCCAGGTGGCCCAGGCCGATGCCGAGGCCGGGCGCCTGCAGTCGCTGGTCGGCCAGCAGCTGGTGTCGCGCTCGCAGTACGACCTGGCCATCGCCCAGCGCGAGAGCCTGCGCGCACAGCTGCGCACCGCCCAGCGCAACACCAGCGTCGCCAGCGATGCGTTGGCCATCGCCGACCTGGGTGTGGACAACAACATCGTGCGCGCGCCGTTCTCCGGCGTGGTGACCGCCAAGTCCGCGCAGCCCGGCGAGATCGTGTCGCCGCTGTCGGCCGGCGGCGGGTTCACCCGCACCGGTATCGGCACCATCGTGGACATGGATTCGCTGGAGATCGAGGTCGAGGTCGGCGAGGCCTTCATCGGCCGCGTGCAGCCGAAGATGCCGGTCGAAGCCACCCTCAATGCCTACCCGGACTGGAAGATTCCCGGCGAAGTGATCGCGATCATCCCCACCGCCGATCGCGGCAAGGCCACCGTCAAAGTGCGTGTGGCGCTGAAGACCAAGGACCCGCGCATCGTGCCGGAGATGGGTGTGCGGGTGAGCTTCCTGGAAGCGGCCAAGCCCCAGGCGGCCGCGCCCAAGGGCGTGCGTGCGCCGGCGTCGGCCCTGGTCGAACGCGGCCAGCAGACCGTGGCCTTCGTGGTGGGCGAGGACCAGCGCGTGCAGCAGCGCACGGTCACCCCCGGCACGGTGTTGAACAACGACCGCCAGGTCACCGCCGGCCTGCGCGCGGGTGAGGTGGTGGTCACCGACCCGCCGGCGGAACTGCGCGACGGCAGCAAGGTCGTGGAAAAGCAATGACGGCCTGAGGCCCGCGGCAGGCGCCTGTCCTGCCGCCCGCCCGCCGATGCGTGTACGCGGCCCCGGCGTGGTTCCGGTGGCGGCGCGATGTGCGATTCCCGCGTGTCGCCACGGCGCGCGCCTGCCCCCTTTCCAACGATCTCCGGAGAACCGCCCATGTCCACCCTGGTTTCGCTCCGCAACATCACCAAGACCTACCAGCGCGGCCCCGAGAAGGTGCAGGTGCTGCACGGCATCCACCTGGACATCCAGCGCGGCGATTTCGTCGCGCTGATGGGTCCCTCCGGCTCGGGCAAGACCACCCTGCTGAACCTGATCGGTGGGCTGGACACGCCCAGCGGCGGCGAGATCGAGATCGAGGGCGAGCGCATCGACCAGATGAGCGGCGGCCAGCTGTCGACGTGGCGCAGTCACCATGTCGGCTTCGTGTTCCAGTTCTACAACCTGATGCCGATGCTGACCGCACAGAAGAACGTGGAACTGCCGCTGCTGCTGACCCACCTCGGCGCGGCCCAGCGCAAGCGCAATGCCGAGATCGCGCTGACCCTGGTCGGCCTGGCCGATCGCCGCAGCCACCGGCCCAACGAACTCTCCGGTGGCCAGCAGCAGCGCGTGGCGATCGCCCGGGCCATCGTCTCCGATCCCACCTTCCTGATCTGCGACGAGCCCACCGGCGACCTGGACCGCCAGTCCGCCGAGGAGATCCTGCAGCTGCTGCAGCAGCTCAACCGCGAGCACGGCAAGACCATCATCATGGTCACCCACGATCCCAAGGCCGCCGAGTACGCCACCCACACCGTGCACCTGGACAAGGGCGAACTGGCCGACGCGCCAGCGGCCCACTGACGGAGGATGCCGCGATGAAATACCTCTCGCTGGTGTGGGCCCAGCTGTTCCGCAGCAAGACCCGCACCCTGCTGACGCTGCTGTCGGTGGTGGCCGCCTTCCTGCTGTTCGGCATGCTCGACTCGGTGCGCGTGGCCTTCACCTCCGGCGGCAGTGTCGAAGGCGTGAACCGCCTGGTGGTCACCTCGCGCCTGTCGATCACCCAATCCCTGCCGATCCGGCTGGACCCGCAGATCCGCCAGGTGGACGGCGTGCGCGACGTGACCTCGGCCATGTGGTTTGGCGGCATCTACCGGGACCCGAAGAACTTCTTCGCCAATTTCTCGGTGGCGCCCAACTACTTCGACGTCTACCGCGAACTGCAGCTGCCACCGGCCCAGCTCAAGGCCTTCCAGGACACCCGCACCGGCGCGGTGGTGGGTGAGAGCCTGGCCAAGGAGTTCGGCTGGAAGATCGGCGACACCATTCCGCTGCAGGCCACGATCTTCCCACGCGGTGGCAGCAACGACTGGCCGCTGCAGCTGGTCGGCATCTACCGCTCCAAGGACCGGGCACTGGCGGCCAATGAAGAACGACAGTTGATGATGAACTGGAAGTACTTCGACGAATCCAACGACTACATCAAGAACCAGGTGAGCTGGTACACGGTGACGCTGGACAACCCCGACCATGCCTCGCGGGTGGCGCAGGCCATCGACGCGATCTCGGCCAACTCCGACCACGAAACCAAGTCGCAGACCGAGTCGGCGTTCCAGCAGGCCTTCGTCAAGCAGTTCGCCGACATCGGCATGATCGTCACCTCGATCATGGGCGCGGTGTTCTTCACCCTGCTGCTGCTCACCGGCAACACGATGGCGCAGGCGGTGCGCGAGCGCATCCCCGAACTGGCCACGCTCAAGACCCTGGGCTTCCAGGATGCGACCGTGCTGGTGCTGGTGATGGTCGAGGCGATCCTGCTGATCGGCCTGGGCGGTGCGATCGGGATGGGGCTGGCCGCCCTCGTGCTGCCGATCCTCGCGCCGATGACGATGGGCCTGCTGCCACCGCAGGTACCGCTGCAGACCTGGCTCATGGGCATCGGCCTGATCCTGGTCATCGGCGTGGTGGTGGGCCTGCTGCCGGCGCTGCGCGCCAAGCGGCTGAAGATCGTCGACGCATTGGCCGGGCGTTGAGCCCAGGAGAACGACATGAAGAAGCATTGGATGGGAAACGCACTGTCGATCCTGCTGCTGGCCGTCGGCCTGGCGGTCTGGGTCGCGCTGCCGTGGTTCGGCGTGCTCGTCGTCGCCGTGGCGATTCTGGTGTGGCTGGCGGTCACCCGCAGCGGGCGCCTGGCACTGGCGGCCACCCGCATCGGCATTGCCAGCCTGCCGCAGCGGTGGGGTGCCTCCTCGGTGATCGTGGTCGGCATCGCCGGTGTGGTCGGCGTGCTGGTGGCCATGCTGGCGATGGGCGAAGGCTTCCAGGCCACGCTCAACAGCACCGGCGATGACAGCACCGCCATCGTGCTGCGCGGTGGCTCGCAGGCCGAGACCAACTCGGTCATCACCCGCGACCAGGTGCCGCTGTTGTCCACGCTGCCGGGCGTGGCCAAGGACGCGCAGGGACGCGCGCTGATCTCGCCGGAACTGTCGCAGGTGGTCAACGTGGCCTCCAGGGCCGATGGCACCGACGTCAACGCGCAGTTCCGCGGGGTTGGCGAGATGGCGTGGGCGGTACACGACAAGATGAAGATCATCGAAGGCCGCCGCTTCAACACCGGCCTGCGCGAGATCGTGGTCGGCAAGGGCGCGCAGGCGCAGTTCCAGGGGCTGGACATTGGCAAGACGTTGACCCTGGGCAACCAGGCCTGGACGGTGGTGGGCGTGTTCGCCTCCGGTGACGCGCACGAGTCCGAACTGTGGACCGACGCGGAGACCCTGGCCGCCACCTACCAGCGCAGCGCCTGGCAGTCGATCAGCGTACGCACCGAGGGCAAGGCCGGCTTCGAGCAGTTCAAGGCGGCGGTCGCCGGCGACCCCCGGCTCAAGCTCGACGTGGAAACCACCCGTGCCTACTACGCCAAGCAGGGCGGTGGTCTCAGCACGTTGATCAGCGTGCTCGGCACCGTGATCGGCGCGATCATGGCGATCGGCGCGGTGTTCGGCGCGCTCAACACCATGTATGCCGCTGTGGCCACCCGCGCCCGCGAGATCGCCACGATGCGTGCGATCGGCTTCCGCGGCCTGCCGGTGGTCACCGCAGTGATGCTGGAGACCATGCTGCTCGCCCTGCTCGGCGGGTTGCTGGGCTGCGCGGTGGCGTGGGCGATCTTCAACGGCTACAGCGTGTCCACCATCGGCAGCAACTTCAGCCAGGTGGTGTTCCAGTTCAAGGTCTCGCCGGAACTGCTATGGAGCGGGTTGAAGTGGGCACTCGGCATCGGTCTGGTCGGTGGCCTGTTCCCGGCACTGCGTGCGGCACGCCTGCCGATCACCACCGCCCTGCGCGACGGTTGACGGCACTGGCAATGCACCCGCGTGCGCAGGCGCGCGCACTAAATAGCAATGATGAAACCGCATGCGCAAGCGTGCGGTTCTTTTTTTTGGAGAGGTGTTCACTGCGCGTTTAGTTGCGCAGCGTGGTGCACGATACCGCTTGTTTTTCAGGGTGCGGTGCAGTGTCGCAGGCGTTCAAGATGCGCACGCACTCGCCGCTATGGATGCGTCCACGTGTCGTGGCGGCGCGCGTCTACGTGCACCGATGCGCGTAGATGAAAAAGGTTTCTTCTGAATGCGCGCATTTGTCAGCGCGTGTTCATTTAAGGCGTTTTTCATGCTTTCAGATGAAAGTAAAAATTTTGAAAAGTCATTAGAATCCCGCCCCCCACGTCGTGGTGTTGTCCCCACGCCGCCCCTCAGGGCGAACGATTTTTTTGAGAAAGAGAACGCACGGATGTATTTGAAGACCAATCCGCTGCGCAACGCGATCGCCATCGCGCTTGTCGCCAGCTGCAGTGCCCCCGCCTTCGCACAGAGTGCCGCGGACGGCACCACCAACCTCGACCGCATTGAAATCACCGGTTCGCGCATCCGCCAGGCCAGCGTGGAAACCGCGCAGCCGGTCGTGGCGCTGAACCGCGCCGAGATCGAGAAGAAGGGCTACGTCAACGTTGCCGACATCCTGCAGGACGTCACCGCCGCCGGTTCGCCGAGCATGAGCCGTGCGTCTTCGCTGACCTCCTCGCGCGACTTCGGCGGCATGTACGTCAGCCTGCGCAACCTGGGTCCGGAACGCAGCCTGGTGCTGATCGACGGCCGTCGCATGGGCGTGAGCGCCGGCGGTTACTCCGACCTGGCCTCGATCCCGTCCTCGATCGTGGACCGCGTGGAAGTGCTGACCGACGGCGCCTCGGCGCTGTACGGCTCGGACGCCATCGCCGGTGTGGTCAACATCATTACCCGCAAGAACTTCGACGGCGCTGAAGTCAACGCCTACGTCGGCCAGTACGGCCAGGGCGACGGTCAGAAGACCTCCTACAGCGCGACCTTCGGCAAGACCTTCGATCGCGGCTGGTTCACCGTGGGTGGCGAGTACACCGACGAAGACCCGGTGCTGGGCAGCGCGCGTGAGTTCACCGCCTACCCGAACGGCCCGGCACACCCGACCGACGGCCTGAGCGGCATCACCGAGTGGGGCTACGCCACCGTCGGTGGCACCAACATCAGCGTCGGCCCGGGCGGCGATCCGTCGCAGGCAGGCAACTTCAAGCCGGTCGACAAGGCCAACGACAGCAACGCCAAGAGCAACATGAGCCTGCTCACCGGCCTGCAGCGCACGTCGGTGTACGCCAACGGTGGTTTCTCCATCACCGACAACCTGCGCATCGTCGCCGACGCGCTGTACAGCGAGCGCGAGTCGACCAAGCAGCTGGCCGGCTACCCGTACTCGGTCTCGGCCGCACAGGCCCGCAACGGCACCCGTGCCGCCCTGTCCAAGGACAGCGCGTTCAACCATTGGGGCCAGGACGTGCTGTTCGCGCACCGCACCGAGGAAATGCCGCGCGGTACCGAGAACAACCTGACCACCAAGCGCGCCAGCCTGGGTCTGGAAGGCAGCTTCGAAACCGGTTCGCGTTACTGGGACTGGAACGTCAGCTACATGTACAACCGCAATGAAGGCGAGCGCATCGGCACGGGCAGCATGTACCAGCCGAACGTGAACCTGGCCGTCGGCCCGTCGTTCATCGACAGCCAGGGCGTGGCGCACTGCGGCACCGTCGGCAACGTCATCGCCGGCTGCACCCCGTGGAACCCGCTGGCGCCGATGGGCTCCAACAGCGCCGGTTCGCTGAGCCGCCAGGACGTGCAGGATTTCCTGTTCACCCGTTACGTGGACAAGATCCAGAGCACCACCAAGGTGGCCAGCGCGAACATCTCCGGTTCGCTGTTCTCGCTGCCGGCCGGTGACATCATGGGTGCGATGGGCTTCGAGCACCGCAGCGAAGAAGCCAGCTACACCCCCGACCTGATGGTGCAGAACGGCCAGATCGCCGGTACCAGCGGCAAGCCGACCCGCGGCGACTACTCGCTCAACGAGGTGTACCTGGAGTTCCAGGTGCCGCTGCTGGCCGACATGGCCTTTGCCCGCGAACTGTCGCTGGACCTGGCCGGTCGCTACTCGGACTACAACAACTTCGGTGCCACCACCAACAGCAAGTTCGGCCTGAAGTGGAAGCCGATCGACAGCCTGCTGGTGCGCGCCACCTACGGCACCGGGTTCCGTGCGCCGACCGTGGATGACCTCTACGGCGGCACCGTGACCACGCGCGATTCGTTCACCGACCCGTGCGACACGCTGTTCGGCGCGGCGGCCAAGAGCCCCGACGTCGCTGCGCGCTGCGCGGTCAACGTGCCGGCGAGCTTCCGCCAGCAGAGCGCCGATGGCAGCAATGCAATGGTGCCGGGCCAGCAGGCGACCACCGATTTCAACTCGGGTTCCAACCCGGAGCTGAAGCCGGAAACCGCCAAGACCTGGACCGTGGGCGTGGTCTACAGCCCGGAATTCGTCTCCGGCCTGGACCTGAGCCTGGACTGGTGGAAGATCCGCATCAACAACGTGATCGTGGGTGAGTCGGCAACGGACATCCTCAACCAGTGCTACATCCAGGGCAACCAGTCGGCCTGCGGCCGCTTCACCCGTTCGACCTCGGGCAAGAACATCGGCCAGGTCACCGCACTGGACCGCACCCTGAACAACGCCGGTTTCCAGGAAACCGCCGGCTATGACCTCAGCGTGCGCTACCGCCTGCCGGAACTGGCGATCGGCAAGTTCGCGATCTCCTGGAACACCACCTATGTGGATTACCTGGAGCGCAAGAGCGACAACATCGACACCACGCCGGTCGAACAGTTCACCGGTTGGGCCGGCAACTTCCGCGTGCGTTCCAACCTCAACGTGGACTGGACCTACGGCAACCTGGGCATCGGCTGGACTGCGCGCTACTACTCCAGCATGAAGGAGAAGTGCTCGTACGACCTGACCGGCGGCCCGGAATGCAACCTGCCGGACTTCAACTCGGTCTACACCGACGCGCAGCCGAGCAACAAGGTGGGCTCCAACACCTTCCACGACCTGCAGGTGCGTTACGTGCTGCCGTGGAACGGCACCGTGTCGATGGGCGTGAACAACGTGTTCAACCATCAGGGTCCGATCATGTACAGCCAGCCGAACAGCAGCTTCACCTACTACGGTGGCTTCGACATCGGCCGCTTCATGTACATGAAGTACCAGCAGCGTTTCTGATCCAGCGTTTCTGATCCACGGCTTACTCTCTCCAAGCCGTTGATGGAAGTAAGGCGGCGCCCTCGGGCGCCGTCTTTTTTTTGCGCGCGGCAATGATCGGGGCCGGTAATCCGCCAACTGCAGCCGGGTAGAGCCGACCGTTGGTCGGCTGGCCGCGCACAGCGCGGCAATGATCGGGGCGGGCAATCCGCCAACGGCAGCCGGGTAGAACCCGGCTCTACGGGTGCGCAGCGCGGCAATGATCGGGGCCGATGATCCACCAACGGCAGCCGGGTAGAACCCGGCTCTACGGGTGCGCGGCGAATCCCCGGGTAGAGCCGACCGTTGGTCGGCTGGCCGCGCGCAGCGCGGCAATGATCGGGGCTGGCAATTCACCAACGGCAGCCGGGTAGAACCCGGCTCTACGGGTGCGCAGCGCGGCAATGATCGGGGCCGGTGATCCGCCAACGGCAGCCGGGTAGAACCCGGCTCTACGGGTGCGCGGCGCGGCAATGATCGGGGCCGGTAATCCGCCAACGGCAGCCGGGTAGAACCCGGCTCTACGTGCGCGCAGCGCGGCAATGATCGGGGCCGGCAATCCGCCGACGGCCGCCGGGTTGAACCGGCCGCTGGCGTCAGGCGGCTTTGCGCGACCGCCACACGCTGTCGCCGATGAACAGCGCCAGGCCGGTCCAGATCGCAGCGAAGCCGATTGCCTTGGCGGTGTCGAACGGTTCGCGGAAGAAGAACACGCCCAGCAGCAGGCCCAGGCTCGGTGCGATGTACTGCAGGATGCCGACCAGCGACAACGGAATGCGTTTGACCCCGTAGGCGAAGCCGATCAACGGCAAGGCCGTGACCGCGCCGCCCAGGATCAGCAGCGCATCGTTCTGCCAGCCCCATCCCCCGAAGAAGCCGCCGCCGTGCCCGTTCTCGCTCCACAGCGCGAAGCCGATGGCCGGCAGGAACAGGTACAGGCTCTCCACGCCCAGCCCCGCCACCGGGTCGACCGAAATCAGTTTGCGCAGCAGGCCGTACAGGCCGAACGAACAGGCCAGCCCCAGCGCGATCCACGGCGGCGTTCCTGCGTCGATGGTCAGCCAGGCCACGCCCAGCCCCGCGCAGCCCACCGCCAGCCATTGCAGGCGGTACAGGCGCTCCTTGAGCACCACCACGCCCAGCAACACGCTGACCAGCGGGTTGATGAAGTAGCCCAGGCTGGTTTCGATCACATGCCCGGCGTTGATCGCCCAGATGTACAGGCCCCAGTTGAACGCGATCGCCAGGCTGCTCAGCGCCAGTGTCGGCAATGCCCGCTTCTGCGCGGCGATTGCCTTCCACCAGCCGGTGCCCACGCTCAGCAGCAGCCAGGCCACCACCAGCACCGTGCTCCAGATGATGCGGTGGGCGATGATCTGCTGCGACGGCACCGCCTTGAGCAGGTGCCAGTAGACCGGCACCAGACCCCACAGGGTGAAGGTGAACGCGGTGATCGCCAACCCGCGGCGTTGTTCCTGCAGGCTGTGCTGCGGCTGCAGGCTCATTTCGCGCGCGTCCGGGCCAGGGTCAGCACCACCACGCCGGCCAGGATCACCGCCATCGCCAGCAGGTCGTGGCTGCCGAAGTGCTCGTTGCCGATGATCACCCCCAGGATCACCGCGATCACCGGATTGACGTAGGCATAGCTGGCCACCAGCGCGGGGCGCACGTTGTGCAGCAGCCACACGTACGCGGTGAACGCCACGATCGACCCGAACACACACAGGTAGGCCACCGCCGCCAGGCCATTGAGGGAGGGCCAGGTGGTGGGACGCTCACCGGTTGCCAGGCCCAGCGCCACCAGCATCACGCCACCGCAGAGCATCTGCCCGGCCGCCGTCATGAACGGGCTGGGCAGGTCCAGCCCGCGCGCCCAGATCGATCCGAAGGCCCAGCCGATGGGGGCGACCAGCAGCAGGATCAGCCCCTGCGGCGAGGCGGTCAGGCTGCTGCCGGCGTTGAGCCAGACCACGCCGAGGAAGCCGATCGCGATGCCCAGCCATTCGCCACGGCTGGCATGCTGGCCGCGCATCGCGGCGAACAGCGCCATCCACAGCGGCACCGAGGCCACGGCGGTGGCCGCCAGGCCCGAGGACACCGTGCGCTCGGCCAGCACCACCATGCCGTTGCCCAGCACCAGCATGGTCAGGCCCATGATCCCCAGGTTGCGCCACTGCCGCCGGGTCGGCGCCGGCATGCCGCGCCAGCGCAGCACCGCGTACATCAGCGAGCCGGCGATGATGAAGCGCGCGCCGGACACGGTCGTCAACGGCAGCGCGCCGCCTTCCAGCGCCAGCCGGATACCGAGATAGGTGGACCCCCAGACCACGTAAACCAGCAACAAGGCAAGTACGACAAGGCCGCTCCGGGGAGCAGCCGCTGCGGGTTCAGGTGAAGACATGGCACACCACCATCCGGGGGAGTGGGAATTCTAGGGCACCGCGTCGCCGGCGATCACCCCGGCAAACGGCATGCTGTATCCGCTGCGGGGGGCCAGGCGGCGTCGCGCGGGCACCTGTCGTTGACGTGCGATAAGGTAACAAGGAGCTGCCGCCCGGTCAGTTCGACCGTTTCCCAGCCAGGACCCCTACCCTGCATGAGCACGACCTCTCCTCCGGCGATTCCGCACGACGCCTCCCGCGCCGCCCTGCGCCGCTCCATCTCCAACACCCTGAAAGGCTCGGCCGGCAATCTGGTCGAGTGGTATGACGTCTACGTCTACTCGGTGTTCGCGGTGTACTTCGAATCGCAGTTCTTCTCGGCCGCCGACAAGAACTCCACCCTGTATGTCTGGGCGATCTTCGCCGCCACCTTCCTGATGCGCCCGATCGGGGCGTGGTACTTCGGCCGCTTCGCCGACCGCTACGGCCGCCGCCTGGCGCTGACCGTCTCGGTGACGGTCATGGCCGCCTGTTCGTTCCTGATCGCCATTACCCCCACCGCCTCGCAGATCGGCATCTGGGCGGCGGTGATCCTGCTGTTCGCGCGCCTGCTGCAGGGCTTCGCCACCGGCGGCGAGTACGGCACCAGCGCCACCTACATGTCCGAAGCGGCCATCCCCGGCCGGCGCGGCTTCCTGTCCTCGTTCCACTACGTCACCCTGGTCGGCGGCCATGTGCTGGCGCAGCTCACGCTGCTGGCCATGCTCACCTTCTGGGACAAGCCGCAGATCTCCGAATGGGGCTGGCGCATCGCCTTCGGCATCGGCGGCATCGCAGCGATCGTGGTGTTCTGGCTGCGCCGCACGATGGACGAGTCGCTGGGCGAGGCCTCCATCGAGGCTGCCAAGACCGGCAAGGCCAAGGCGTCCGGCTCGATGTACGAGCTGTTCGTGCACCAGTGGCGGCCGCTGCTGCTGTGCTTCCTGATCACCGCCGGCGGCACCGTGGCGTTCTACACCTACTCGGTCAACGGGCCGAAGATGATCCAGAGCGCCTTCGCCGGCGACGACGTGATGACCGGCACCCTGATCAACCTCGGCGTGCTGACCTTCCTGATGGTGCTGCAGCCGATCGGCGGCTGGCTGTCGGACATCGTCGGGCGCAAGAGCCTGCTGGTGTTCTTCGGCATCGGCGGCGTGCTGTACACCTGGTACCTGATCACCGAACTGCCCAACCAGCACGACCCGCTGATGGCCTTCCTGGTGCTGGCGATCGGCTTTGTCATCCTCACCGGCTACACCTCGATCAACGCCGTGGTGAAGGCCGAGCTGTTCCCCACCCACGTGCGTGCACTGGGCGTGGGCTTCGGCTACGCGGTGGCCAACTCGCTGTTCGGTGGCACCGCCCCGCTGCTGTACCAGGGCGCGTTGAAGACCGGGCATGTCACCTCGTTCGCCATCTATGTCACGGCGGTGATCGCGGTGTCGCTGGTGGTCTATGTGTTCTTCCTGAAGAACAAGGGCCCCAACTGGCTGGATGGCACCCGCACGCACCCGTAAGCGGCGGCGCGACACGAAAGGAATCGAGCGGTGCGTGCATGGATGCTGTGGGGTGTGATGGCGCTGGGACTGTGGGTCCCGGCGCCGGGCGAGGCGCGCGAGTGCCGGGCAGGCGTGGCGGTGCCCGACACCCACCCGCGCCCCCACGCGCCGCCTGCCACCGCGGCTGACATGCAGGCGCACGTGCGCGCCTGCGAGGTGCTGGAGCAGCGCGACAAGCAGGTGCGTGCCTGGGCGCCGCGGCTGTCGCAGGGGCTGTTCGGGGTGGCGGTGGTGGCAGCGCTGTTCACCGTCGTGGCGCTGTATCGGCAGCGCGCCAGCCAACGGCGCGCCGGACGCGCCCACGTGTACGCATTCATCGCACTGCACGCCTTCGCCGCGCGGGTGATGCTGGGCGTCGGGCTGGCGGTGTATCGGGGGGTTGCCCCGCTCGTCCAGCGGGGGCCCACACGCTG
Source organism: Stenotrophomonas sp. GZD-301 (assembly GCF_049310345.1). NCBI lineage: Bacteria > Pseudomonadati > Pseudomonadota > Gammaproteobacteria > Lysobacterales > Lysobacteraceae > Stenotrophomonas > Stenotrophomonas sp. GZD-301. Next base: position 16,162 of record NZ_JBMOWY010000049.1, read on the forward strand.
GCTCTGGTATGACCAGTCGCCCGGCGTCTTCATCGTGCAGCAGAGCATCCAGGTCGCCATCGCGGCGGCTGCGCTGGCGGCGGCCTGGTATGTGCTGCGCGACCACCGTCCGCTGCGCACGGTCAATCCGCTGCCGCGCCGGGGGCCACGCCGGCGCTGAGCGTCAGCGGCGCGCCGACTCGCTCTGCTCGCGCACCGCGCGGAACTCCGATCCCTCTTCCCAGTGCGGCCAGCGGCGGCTGTTGGCCAGTTCCGCGCCCAGGTCGTAGACCAGCAGGGTGTCGGCGGCGTGGCCGCTGGCGTCCCAGCTCGGGGTCCAGGCGTCGCAGGCCTGGTGGTAGCACGCGGCGAAGTAGGCATCGCGCAGCGCGCGGCCCTTTTCCACCCCGCCCTCGGTCATGTCCAGCCCCGGGCCGATGGTGATGGCCGGCACGCCGAGGCGCGCGAACGCGAAGTGGTCGGCGCGGTAGAAGAAGCCGGCTTCCAGGTTCGGGTCCGGCGAGTAGGTGCGGCCGCGGGCCTTGGCCACGCGCTCCAGGTCGCCTTCCAGCGAGACCCGGCCCTTGCCCCACGACGCGATGTCGCGGGTCGGGCCATCCGGACTGAACATCTCGATGTTGAGCACCGCGGCGGTCTTGTCCAGCGGCGCCAGCGGGTGCGCGGCGTAGTAACTGGCGCCGAGCAGGCCCTTCTCTTCGGCGGTCAGCGCCACGAAATACAGCGTGCGCTGCGGCTGCGGGCCGGCGGCGAACACCCGGCCCAGCTCCAGCACGGTGGCCACGCCGGTGGCGTTGTCGATCGCGCCACGGCGGATGCGGTCGCCCTTGGCGTCGGGCTGGCCGATGCCGAACGCATCCCAGTGCGCGGAGAAGATCACCGCTTCGTCGGCATGCGCGCCGCCGGGCAGCTTGGCCACCACGTTGCGGGTGATCACCTGCTCGCGCTTGAGCTTGAAGTTCACCGACAGGCGCGCGTCACCAAGCGCGACCGGAGTGAACGCAGGCGTCATCGCGCGGCGCTTCTCGGCCTCGAAATCCAGGCCGGCATCGCGGAACAGCTGCTCGGCCAGCGCGCGCTGCATCCAGCCGCGCACCGGCACGTGCTGGGCCAGCGCCTGCTCGGGGGTGCGCTCGATGTCGAACAGCGGCGAGGTGCCCGAGCTCTTCACCGTGGCCCAGCCATACGCGGCCGGCGCGGTTTCATGCACGATCAGCACACCCTGCGCGCCACGCCGGGCGGCTTCCTCGAATTTGTAGGTCCATCGGCCGTAGTAGGTCACCGCCTTGCCATCGAACGCGCCCGGCGCATCGGCCTCGAAATCGGCGTCGTTGATCAGCACCACGGCGATCTTGCCGTGCAAGTCGACGTCCTTGTAGTCGTTCCACTGCCGGTCCGGCGCATCGATGCCGTAGCCGACGAACACCAGCGGCGCGTCCTGGATGTCCACCGCCGCCTGCGGCCGCAGGCTCTGCAGCGTCACGTCCTCGCCATTGGCCAGCGGACGCAGATTGCCGTTCTGGCGCAGCTGCGCGCGCACCGGGCCATCGACCTGCGCACGCACCATCGGCACCGGCTGCACCCAGGTGCCATCCACGCCACCGGGCTGCAGGCCGTACTTGCGGAATTCGTCGGTCAGGTACTGGACGGTGCGCTCTTCGCCCGCCGAGGCCGGCGCGCGGCCTTCGAACGCGTCAGATGCAAGGATGCGCACATGCCGCGACAGCGCGTCCGGGTCGATGCCGCCACCGGGCAGGTCGTTGGCCGCGTGGGCCAGACCGCCGACGAACAGACAGGACGACAACAGCAGCATGCGCATCGGATTCACGGCAGACACCAGGCGGAAAACGGAAGCCCCGAGTGTAACGTGACACCTGCATGACCGCTGCCCCGGCCGCCCTCAACGGCGGTCGCGATCCAGCCAGCAGGCCAGGCCCTGCGCATTGAGCTCGATGTCCATCGCCAGCGCCTGCGTCACCGCCGCATCATCCAGGGGGCAGCCGTGGGCCTGCGCGCGCTCCAGGTACAGCGCGGTCAGTGCGGCCACCAGGCAGCGATGGCGGTCCGGCCGTGCATCGCACTGGCGCGCGATGTCGGTCATCGCATCGATCTGCTCGACCAGGTCGGCGGCCAGGCGCGGCACGTCTTCCACGCGGCCGTAATGGGTGAGGTACATCGCCTGCGGTGCACGGTCGAGCAGGCGCGCGATCGACTGCTTCAGCGGCTCCGGTTCGAACTGCACCGGCGAGGAGGTGGGCAGGATGAACGCACCGCGCGCGCTGTCCAGCTCGCGGTAGGACAGGCCGAAGGTATCGCCGGTGAACCAGCTCGCGCTGCGCGCATCCCACACGCACAGATGGTGCCGTGCGTGGCCGGGCGTGTGCACGCACTCCAGCGCGCGCCCGGCAAGATCGACGCGGTGGCCATCCTCGGCAATCACCACGCGTTCGGCCGGCACCGCCAGGATCGGACCGTAGCTGCGCTTTATTTCCGCTTCGCCGTACACCTCCGTCGCGCCGGCAATCAGCCGGGCCGGATCGACCATGTGCGGGGCGCCACGGGGGTGCACCACGAGCATCGCGTTGGGCAGCTGCTGCATCAGCAGGCCTGCGCCGCCGGCATGGTCCAGATGCACATGGGTCAGCACCAGCCAGTCCACGGCGTCGGCTGCCACGCCCGCGCGCGCCAGCGCCTTGAGCATGGCCGGCACCGCCAACCCGGTACCGCAGTCGATGAACGCGGCGCGCCCGTTCTCGACCACCAGGTAGGCGGCGTCGAAATCGTCGCGCTGGAACGCGGTATCGATGGTGTGGATGCTGGGGTCGGAGGTCATCGGCTCATCCCTGGCGGAACATCGGCTAACACGCCCAGTCTAGGGCGAACCCGCCGCCGGCTTCGATGCGGCTTTGGTCGAACACCGCGCCAGCAGCGGCCCGCGCAGCAGGATCGCAGCGACCATCACTGCCAGGAACGCACCGTAGGCATACAGCACGGCCAGCACCTGTCGCCAGATCGGGCCGGCATCGGACTGCACCCCGCCGAGATGGTGGCCCCACAGCATCGCCAGGATGCTGAGGGCGAAGGCAAGCACCAGCGCGACGCCGTCGAACAGGCGGCGCGATGGGCCACGCGGCTGGCGGGGAAACAGCCAGTACAGCGTTCCCAACAGCACAAACCAGGGCAGGAACAACACCAACGACAACCAGGCCATTGCAGTCTCCCGTGCAGGATGTCCGCATCATGCCATGCGCCGATGCCGCCGGCGGCCCGGTACCGGCACCGGGCCGGTACCGCTGCGATCAGGCCTGCTCGCGCAACACCTGCAGGGCATCGAGCACGACCGCCACGTCGACCTCGACCTTGAACAGTTCGCTCTGCAGGCCATCGCCGTGCGTGGTCTGCTTGAGCACACCGATCAGCTGGCCGGCGTCACGCGGCGAATCGAAGGCCTCGCTCTGGATCAGCAGGCTGCCGTCGCCGGCCAGCAGCTTGAAGTAGAACCGGCCGTCCTTCTCGCGGTACTGCTTGAACATCGGCGGCGCCGCGCGCGCTTCGCTGCTGTCTTCGCTGGCCACGCCACCGGCGCTGGACAGATCGCGCAGACCCACCGCATGGCGCAGTTCGGCCAGCAGCGGCACCGCATACTGCTCACGCAGCTGCTGGCCACGGCGACGCAGCAGCGCCTCGATCTTCTCCGGCTCGGCCATCAGCGCCTCGTAGCGCTCGCGCAGCGGGGTCAGCTCGGCGTCGATGCGCTCGAACAGCTGCTGCTTGGCCTCGCCCCAGCCGATGCCGTCGGCAAAGGCCTGGGCGAACGCGGCGGTCTGCTCGGCGCTGGCGAAGGCCTGGTACATCTGGAACAGCGCCGAGCCCTCGGTACTCTTGGGCTCGCCCGGTGCGCGCGAGTCGGTGAGGATGGAGAACACCAGCTTCTTCAGCTCCGCGCGCGGCGCGAACAGCGGAATGGTGTTGTGGTAGCTCTTGCTCATCTTGCGGCCGTCCAGGCCGGCCAGCGTGGCCACCTGCTCGTCGATCACCACCTCCGGCAACGGGAAATACTCCTTGCCGTACACGTGGTTGAAGCGCTGGGCAAAATCGCGCGCCATCTCGATGTGCTGGATCTGGTCACGGCCGACCGGTACGCGGTTGGCCTTGAAGATCAGGATGTCGGCCGCCATCAGCACCGGGTACATGAACAGACCCGCGCTGACGCCGGCATCGTCGTCGAGCTGCTCCTCGCGGTTCTTGTCCACGGCCGCCTTGTAGGCATGGGCGCGGTTGAGGATGCCCTTGCTGGCGATGGCGGTCAGGAACCACATCAGCTCGGTGGTTTCCGGGATGTCGCTCTGCCGGTAGAACCACACCTTGTCCGGGTCCAGCCCACACGCCAGCCAGCTCGCCGCGATCTCCAGGGTCGAGCGCTGGGTCCGCGCCGGCTCCTGCGCCTTGATCAGGCTGTGCAGGTCGGCCAGGAAGAAGAAGCTTTCGATGCCGGACGCCTGGCTGGCCGCAATGGCCGGACGGATGGCGCCGACGTAGTTGCCCAGGTGGGGGGTGCCGGAGGGGGTGATGCCGGTAAGAACGCGGGTGGTCATGAGGGAATCGTTACGGACAGTTGAACGCCCCCAGTTTACCTGCCCGCGCGCAACCCCGTTGGGCGGGGTGGGGCGTTCAATCCCGTACCCCAACCCGGATGCCTGCCATGAAACGCCTGATCCTGCCCCTGCTGGCCACGCTGATGCTGTGCGGCTTCACGCCGGTCGTTGCGCCCCCCGCCGATGCCGGCCCGGTATCCCTGGAGGTGGTGGACCGCGACAGCGGCCGCACCCTGCGCCAGTACCACGACAGGTCCCAGCGCTGGGTCGCCGGCCAGCAGGGCCACCGCTACAGCGTGGCGTTGCGCAACGACAGCGACGAGCGCGTGCTGGTGGTGCTGTCGGTGGACGGCCTGAACGCCATCACCGGCGAGGTTGCCGCCCCCGGCCAGACCGGCTATGTGCTCGACCCGTGGCAGCGCGCGGAGATCAGCGGCTGGCGCAAGTCCCCGCGCGAGGTCGCCCAGTTCGTGTTCACCGACCCCGGCCGCAGCTACGCCGCGCGCACCGACCGCCCCGACAACATCGGCGTGATCGGCATCGCCGTGTTCCGCGAAGCGGCCCGCTACGTGCCGGCACCGCCGATCGCCCGACCGTCGCGCCCGATCCTGCGCGAGGCCCCGCAGGCCGAAGCGGCTGCCGACATGGCCTCCTCCGCACGCAGCGTGGCGGCGCCCGCGCCGCAGCTTGGCACCGGCCACGGTGCGCGCGAATATTCGCGTGCGGACAACACCACTTTCGACCGCGCCACGCGCATGCCGACACAGCGGCTGGACGTGCGCTACGACAGCGAGCGCAATCTGATCGCACGGGGTGTCATGCCCCGGCGCGCACTGCGCCGCGACGATGCGCCGCAGGCATTCCCGCAGGGCTACGTCCCCGACCCGCCGTCGTACCGCACGCGTTGAAACAGAAAAGGCGGGCCGCGCAATGCGGCCCGCCTGGTTTCATACCCTGGCGGCCGTGCCGCCTCACTGCACGCGGCGTACCGCGTCAGTGGAAATCCGGATAGTCCTTGCGCATGGCTTTCTCGAAGTCGCGGACTTCGGTTTCAGCGCGGTCGCGCGCCCAGCCATAGCGTTCCTGCAGTCGGCCTGCCAGGTACTCGGCATTGCCCTCGGCCACCTTGAAATCGTCGTCGGTCAGGTCGCCCCACTTGGCCTGCGCCTTGCCCTTGAGCTGCGTCCACTTGCCGGAAATGATGTCTTTGTTCATGGGTTGGCATCCTTGTTTGCAACGGCGTCGTCGCCGCACGCACAGAATGCGCAGGCGCGCGTTCGGTGGCGGTCAAGCAGCGATGAAACGGATGCTCACGAGCTTGAATGGTTCACTACCGGGGATACGTCAACCGTCAGTCCCGGGCCCGACGCACAACAAAAAAGGCCGGGAAATCCCGGCCTTTTTCTGGGTGTCCGATCCGGGGATCAGTTGCCCTTGGCAGCGTCTTCCACCGTCTCGCCTGCCTTCTGTACATCCTTGCCGGCGCCGGCAACGGTGTTGCAGCCGGCCAGCATCGCCACCGAGAACATCGACAACAGCATCAGTGCAATAACACGCTTCATGGGGTTCTCCTGTTTGATCAACTTCAACACCGGTATCCGGTCCACCTGTCAGACGAGCGATGCTCCTCTTCCCGATCGCGGGGCGGGGGTCGAATCGACACTGCCGCCGCGTGAAGTGCAATCTGGCGGCAGTGGCGTGCAGCGAATGTGAACGCGCCCCGCCAGCATTCAGCCACGCGCCGGAAAGGCGCGCCGCCGCAGGATCAATCGCGCATCAGCGTCGATTTGCCGAACAGGCTTTCCACCAGGTCCACCGCCAGCTCTGCGGTGGTGTTGCGGTTGTCCAGCAGCGGATTGAGCTCCACGATGTCCAGCGAGCCCATGCGCCCGGTGTCGGCGATCATTTCCATCACCAGCTGCGCTTCGCGGTAGTTCACGCCGCCCGGCACGGTGGTGCCCACGCCCGGTGCGATGCTCGGGTCGAGGAAGTCCACGTCGAAGCTGACGTGCAGGTGGGTGGTGTCGTCGATCCCCTGCAGCGCCGCTTCCATCGTGCGTTTCATGCCGGCCTCGTCGATGTAGCGCATGTCGTACACATCCACCTGGTGCTGCTTGATCAGGCGCTTCTCGTCCTGGTCCACCGAGCGGATGCCGATCTGATGCACCTGCTGCGGCCGGATCGCCGGGGCGTCGCCGCCGAGCCGGGTCAGCGCATCCGGGCCCAGCCCGCACAGGCAGGCCACCGGCATGCCGTGCACGTTGCCCGACGGCGTGACGTCGCTGGTATTGAAATCCGAGTGCGCATCCAGCCACAGCACGCGCAGGGTCTTGCCCTGTTCGCGGCACCAGCGCGCCACCGCCGTGATCGACCCGATGCCCAGGCAATGGTCGCCGCCGAGCATGATCGGCATGCGGCCGGCCTGCAGTTCGGCGTAGGTGGCGTCCATCAGCGCACGGTTCCACGCCACCACTTCATCCAGGTGGCGGTAGCCGTGCACCGGCGCGGTCCACGGGTTGCGCGGGCCATCCAGGTTGCCGATGTCGCGCACATCCACGCCGCGCGCGGCCAGGGCATCGCCAAGGCCGGCAATACGCAGCGCGTCCGGGCCCAGCCCTGCGCCACGATGGCCTGCTCCGATGTCGGTGGGAACGCCGATCAGGGAAACGGGGGGATACATCGCCATCGCTGCTGCTCCAGTGCAAAGAAGCACAGTCTAGCCAGCACGGCGGCGCGCGACTCGCGGCGCTGCAGCAGTTGAACATGGGGAGCATCAGACGATCGTGGCAGGCACCGGACGATCGGTAGCCACCGACCGTTGGTCGGTGGTGCCGGCACCCGGATTCGAACTGGGGACCTACCGCTTACAAGGCGGTTGCTCTACCAACTGAGCTATGCCGGCATCGGCACGGCGAACGGCGCTGCCGTCGCGGAGCGTGGATTCTAGCGCACCCGCGCGCAGTCCAGCGAGCGTTGCTGCGCCGCGCCGCTGCGCTGGCGCACCGTGGCGGCGTCGGCCGGGGTGGCCAGGGTCGCATCCACCCACCACTGCGCGCTGCCATCGCCGCCACTGGGCACCAGGCGGGCGTTGAAGCCGGCCGCGCTGAGGGCGGCCATGCGCCGTTCGGCCCCTTCGCGGTTGCGGTACTGGCCCAGGGCGATGGCGTTGGCCTCCTCGCCCTGGCCGATGATGTAGTAATCGCTCAGGCCTGCCGCGACGATGCGCTTGACCGTGGCCTGGGCCTCCTCACGGCTGGCCGCCGATGGCAGCAGCACCCGGTAGCGCGTGGCGCCGGCATCGGCGACCTCGCGCAGGCGCGCGCCACGCAGCCCGGCGCCAGCCTTGGCCTGCGCGGCCTGCGCGCTGGCGCGGTCGGCGAACGGTCCCAGGCTGACGCACTGGGCCGGCCCGGCGGCAGCCGGCGGCGCAACGGCAACCGGCGCAGGCGTCGCAACCGCAGGGGCCGCTGGCGTGGGCGCCGGCTTCGGCGCCTCCGGCGCGGCCACGGGGGCAGGTGCGGGGGCCGGGGTGACATCGGCCAATGCGGGCGCCGCTGCGGCGGTGGCAGGCGCAGGCGCGACCGCATTGCCGGGCAGCAGCTGAAGCTGCGCCACGCCGGCAGGTGCCGCAGGCGGTGCAGCCGCGGGTTCGCCGCGCAGCATCCACCACAGCGCGACACCCAGATTGAGGATGACCAGGACGAGAATCAGGGCACGGGTAAGCATGCAGGGATTCTAGGGCCAAGCGCGGGAATTGCGCGCGGCCTGGCCTGGCTCAGCGTGGCGCGTGGTGCACGGCCCAGCGGGCCAGACCATCAAGCACCAACGCCGGCTGGAACTGCGCATCGCCGAGCAGCGGCATCAACGCCGGTGCGCCGCCACCATGCACCAGCAGCGCGGGCAGCCGGCCGAGCAGCGCGGCCGCCTCGGTGCGGCTGCGCTCGATCAGCGCCACGGCCGCACCATCGCAGCCGGAGGCGAGCGCGTCGGCGGTATCGGTGGCGAACGCATGGTACGCGCCCCCGCTGGCGGGCAACTGCACCGCGCGCGCATGCAACGCCTCGCGCATCGTGGTCGGCGACGCCGCGATACGGCCGCCGTGGTGCAGGCCATCGGCGTCGAGCAGGTCGATGGTCAACGCGGTACCTACCCCGGCAACCACCACCGCCTCGCCACGCTCGGCCACGGCCAGCAGTGCCAGGAAGCGGTCCACGCCGAATTTTGTCGGATCGGCATACGCAACGCGCACGCCGGCGCACTGCGCCTCGGTACGCACGACCCGCACCTGGCCGAAGCGTGCCTGCAGCACCTCGAGCATGCTGCGGGTCAACGCGGGCGCGGCAACGCTGGCCACATAGGCAACGTCGCCCTGCGGCAGCGCCTGCAGCGCATCGTCGGGCATCGCCTCGGCGCCATGCGGCCAGGCCTGTACATCACCGGCACGCACGCCCTGCAGCGGTGCGAATTTGAAACGCGAATTGCCCAGGTCGAACAACCAGTCGCTCATTGCGCCCTCACGCTGACTTCGCCGGCATGGAACACGCGCTCGCCCTGTGCGGTGCGCACCCGCAGCGCGCCATCGTCGGCCAGCCCCAAGGCGTGGCCATCGATCCACTGGCCGCCCTCCTCGACCCGCACCGCGCGCCCGGCCAATCCATCCAGCGCGGCATAGCGCGGCAGGAACGGGGCCAGACCATCGGCATCGAACGCCTCCAGCGCCGGCAGCAGCGACGCCAGGATCGCCGCGACCAGCGCGTTGCGCTCCACGCCCTGCGCGCCGGCCAGGGTGGCCAGGTCGGTCCACGGCTGGGTGATCTGCGCCGCGTAGTCGGCCGGCATGCGCACGTTGACGCCCAGCCCGATCACCGCCCGTGCCGGGCCGGCGAATTCACCGCCGCCTTCCACCAGCAGGCCGCCGAGCTTGTGGCCGTTCACGACCAGATCGTTCGGCCACTTCAGCGTCACCTCGCCGATGCCCTGCGCACGCAGCGCTTCGGCAACGGCCACGCCGGCCACCAGGCTCAGGCCGCCCAGCCGCGACAGGCCGCCGGCGAAGCCGCGCAGCACCGACAGGTACACATGCGCGGCCAAAGGTGAGGCCCACTCACGGCCACGCCGGCCGCGACCGCCGGTCTGGCGCTCGGCCAGCAGCACGGCTGTCCCGCGCTGCGGCGCGCTGCAGCGCAGCAATTCGGTGTTGGTGGAGCCCACGCTCCAGGCAATGTCCAGGGAGGCCAGCAGTGGCAGGACCGCCGCCGGCAGCGCCGCACGGAGGGTGTCCGCGTCGAGCAGATCCAGCGGCTGCTGCAACTGGTAACCGTCCCCGGCGCGCCCCTCAATCGCAATGCCGGCCGACCTAAGTCCTTGAATCCGCTTCCAAATGGCGGCGCGCGTCTGCCCCAGCTCACGCGCCAGGGCGTCTCCGGACAGGCGCCCGGCACCCAGTTTGGCCAGCAGTTGGCGGTCGTCCACGGCAGGTTCCATCAGATTACTGGACAAAATTATGCGGGAAAGCCGCCGCCAGCGCCTGCCGGGGCCTTCCAATACCGGCGCTGAATCGGGCTAGAATCGGGAACTGACCTGTTCCCCCGTTCTGGATATTGACGATGCGCCCGTTCGCCCATTGCCTGATCCTGCTGATGGCCCCCTTGGCCGCGCACGCTTCCGAAGCGATCGCCGGCCAGGTGCGGGGTGGCTGCGTCTATTCCGCCAGCGATGCCGAACGCGCCCCGCCGTCCACGCCGACCACCAGCAGCGCACCGGCGGCGGTCAAGCCCAGCGCCAGTGGCACCGGCAGCACCGGTGGGGGTGGCGATGACGACGTGCTGCCGCGCCTGCGCGCACCGAAGTGGCACAGCTTCCTGCCGGGCATGTTCCGCTGATCGAACGTATGTGGGGTTGGCTGCGGCGCACGCCGCGCGAGATCGATGCGTCCCTGTGGCAGCAGAGCTGCCATCGCGGCCCGTGGCTGCGCGGGCTGGACCCGGCACGCCGCGAGCGCCTGCGCATGCTCAGCGCGCGCTTTCTGCACGAGAAGACCATCAGCCCGGTCGCCGGCCTGCAGCTGGATGAAGGCGACGGCGTGCTGCTGGCCGCGCTGTGCTGCCTGCCGCTGCTGGAACTGGGCGAGGTCGGGTTGCGCGGGTGGTCGCAGCTGATCGTGTACCCGGACGCGTTCCGCGTGCAGCGCAGCCATGTCGATGCGGCCGGCGTACTGCACGAATGGGATGACGAACTGATCGGCGAATCCTGGGACAGCGGTCCGCTGATCCTGTCGTGGGCCGACATCCAGGCCGATATCGCCGACCCGCACGCCGGCTACTGCGTGGCGGTGCATGAAATGGCGCACAAGATCGATGCGCTGGATGGCGCGATCGACGGCACGCCGCCGCTGCCGCGCGAGTGGCAGAAACAGTGGGCCGCCGACTTCCAGCGTGCCTACGACGGCTTCTGCGAGCAGGTGGACCGGGGCCGGCATACGGCGATCGACCCCTATGCGTCGGAGGCGCCCGAAGAGTTCTTCGCGGTGGCCACCGAGTACCACTTCTCCGCACCGGCGCTGCTTGAAAAGGACATGCCGGCGGTGGCCGCGCATCTGCGGCGCTTCTACGGTGCGCCGCCGGCGATGTGACTGCGTACCGCCGCCTCAGGGGCCGGGCGGCAGCTTCACTTCGAACCGTGCGCCACCCAGTTCCGGCGACCGCATGACCTGCAGTTCGCCGCGATAGTCCTTGATCAGGTCCTGCACGATCGACAGACCGATACCGTGTCCCTGCACGCGCTCATCGCCGCGCACGCCGCGCTGGAGCACCTTGGCGATGTCCTCCGGGGCAATACCCGGGCCGTCGTCGTCCACCGACAGCACCAGGCCGGCGCGACGGGCACCCGGCGCCGGCAGCGGGTGGGCGCTGAGCAGCACGCGCCGCTTGGCCCACTTGAATGCATTCTCCAGCAGGTTGCCGAGCAGCTCCTGCAGGTCGCCGGGTTCGCCGTGGAAACGCGCGGCCGCATCGATGTCGAACTCGCACAGCACGCCCTTGGCGGCGTAGACCTTCTCCAGCCCACGCACGATTTCCTCGGCGTTGGACTCGATCGGCAACGGCGCGGAGAACAGCTTGTGGCCCGACGAGGCCGCACGTGCCAGCTGGTAGGACACCAGGTTGTTCATGCGTCGCAGCTGGACGTCGAACTCCTCGCGCAGGTCCTGGTCCTGGGCACCGCTGTCCAGCTGCGTGCGCAGCACCGCCAGCGGCGTTTTCAGGCTGTGCGCGAGGTCGGCCAGGGTGTTGCGCTGGCGCTCCAGGTTCTCGCGCTCGCTCTCGATGAAGGCATTGATGCTGTCGGTCAGCGGCTCCAGCTCGCGCGGGTGGCGCTCGCTCATGCGTTCGGTCTCGCCGCGCTGCACCTTGGTCAGCTCGGTGATCACGCGCCGCATCGGGCGCAGGCTCCACTGCAGAATCACGGTCTGCAGCAGCAGCAGGATCAAGCCCGCGCCACCGAGGTAGAACCACACCCGCCCGCGGAACACGCGCAGCTGCGCACCGAGCGCACGCGAGTCTTCCATCACGTAGATGGTGTAGGGGAATTCGGTGGCCGGGTCGGCGTCGGCATCCCACACCAGGCCCATGCCATAGCGGTACACCGAGCCTTCGCTGCCGTCGATCTGGATCATCGGCAACGGGCCCTCGAACACTTCCTGGCGCGGTGCCAGCAGGCCGCCGCCCACGGTGGGCAGCATCGGCCCTTCGGCCGACATCGAATTGCCTTTGCCGTCGGGCATGACCACCTGCAGGTACAGGCCGCTGCCGGGCACGTCGAAGCGGGGATCCGGCGGCTGCTCGCGGATGTACAGCGAGCGGTCGCGGGTGAAATCAATGCCGGCCGCGTACGCGGTGGCGTAGTTTTTCAACCGTTCGCGCAGGTTGGCGCGCGCGGTGTCGGCGAAGGCCGCATCCAGCGAGTAGCCGGCGGTCGCCAGGAAGGCGACCAGGCCCACGGACGCCGCCAGCATCTGGCGCGCCTGCAGTGAGCGCGGCCGCCAGCGTTTGAAGAACCACAGACGGCCGGACATCATGCAATCGCCAGAGTGTCGACTCAGCCCTCGTTGCGCGGAATCGCGAAACGATACCCGCGGCCACGCACGGTTTCGATCGGCTTGAGCTCACCGTCGGCATCGAGCTTCTTGCGCAGGCGGCCGATGAACACTTCCAGCACGTTCGAGTCGCGATCGAAATCCTGCTGGTAGATGTGCTCGGTGAGGTCGGCCTTGGAGACCAGTTCACCGGCATGCATCATCAGGTATTCGAGCACCTTGTACTCGTAGCTGGTGAGGTCCACGTTGCTGCCGCCGACGCTGACCGTCTGCGCGGCCAGATCAAGCGCGACCGGGCCGCATTCGAGCGTGGGCTTGCTCCAGCCAGCGGCGCGGCGCAGCAGCGCGTTGACGCGGGCCAGCAGCTCTTCGACATGGAACGGCTTGACCAGGTAATCGTCGGCGCCCTGCTTGAGGCCCTCGACCTTGTCCTGCCAGCTCGAGCGCGCGGTCAGGATGAGCACGGGGAATTTCTTGCCCTCGTCGCGCAGCGCCTTGATCAGTTCCATGCCCGACATCTTGGGCAGGCCCAGATCGATGATGCCGACATCGAACGGCACTTCGCGGCCCATGTACAGACCTTCCTCACCGTCCTGCGCAGCATCGACGGCAAAGCCTTCGCGCTTGAGCCGGGCTGCCAGGGTTTCCCGCAGCGGGGCTTCGTCTTCGACCAGAAGGATACGCATGAACTCTCCCTAGTGTCCTGGGTATGGCCGGGGGCCAGTGGGTAATGCAGATGACTGCGGACAACTATCCCTGTTCAGGGGTTATCGCCGCGTAGTGATGACATATCCGAGCGCGGCGTGCGGGGCTGTGAACGCGCCGGCGCCGGATCGTCCATGTAGCGGACCCGCCCGCGGTCGTCCATGTACTTGACCCGGTTGATGTCGCGCCCGTCGAACGGAACGCGCTCGGCGCCGAGGATGTGGCCCCCGGTGGTGCGCTGCACCCGACGCACCGCATCGGACAGCGAGCGCTCCTGCGCCCCGCCACGCGCGGCCCGCGCCATGTCGCCACGGGCGGCCTCCGGCGGCGGGATGTCCTGCGCCAGGACCGTGCCGGTGGAGGCAGCAGCACCCATCGCCAGGAGGGCGAGGACGGCAAGACGGCGATGGCGGGTCACGGAGTACATCGGTCTGATCCTAGCGGACGGCGGCAAAACGTTCAAAAGTTGTAAATCCGGAACCGCCCGGCGTGCCGGCGATTTACGAATCTTTTGCAAATTCTTGGTTTTACGCGGTGAATCCGGTCTGAACTTTTCCGGCGGGGCCGCCAGTTCGTTCATCTAGGTGAACATTGGCGACAAAGCGTGCGCCTTGTCAAGCCAGGACTGCGGCGCAGCTCACGCTGCGACGCGCTCCGCCTGCGCCCGGGTCACGGCCAGCGCCTGCTCGATCAGGCTCCAGTCGGCGCCTGCGCGGTGGGCGCCCTCGCTGAGGATCTGGCGGAACGCGCGGCCGCCCGGCTGGCCGTGGAACAGGCCGAGCAGGTGGCGGGTGATGTGCTTGAGCGCCAGACCATCGGCCAACCGCGCCTCGATGTACGGCCGCATGGCGCGCAGCAGGGCCTCGCGGGACTGCAGCGGCGCGCCGGTCTGCGCGGCCTCCAGCCGGTGCAGCACGTAGGGGTCGTGGTAGGCCGCGCGGCCCAGCATCACCCCGTCCAGCGCGGGCAGCTGCGCCTGTGCGGCCTCGACCGTGGCCAGACCGCCGTTGAGGACGATGGCCAGCTGCGGGCGCTCGACCTTCAGGCGGTGCGCCCAGTCGTAACGCAGCGGCGGCACTTCGCGGTTTTCCTTCGGCGACAGGCCCTTCAGCCAGGCGTTGCGGGCGTGCACGATGAACATCGCACTGCCCGCGTTGACCGACTGATCGACGAAGTTGCGGAAGATTTCGTAGTCGTTGTCTTCATCGACGCCGAGCCGGCACTTCACCGTGACCGGGATGTCGACCGCCGCGACCATCGCCGCCACGCACTCCGCCACCAGGGTCGGTTCGCGCATCAGGCAGGCACCGAAGCGCCCGGCCTGGACCCGGTCGGACGGGCAGCCACAGTTGAGGTTGACCTCGTCATAGCCCCAGTCCTGGGCGATCCGCGCGGCCTGTGCGAGCAGGGCCGGATCGCTGCCGCCGAGCTGCAGGGCCAGCGGATGCTCGCTGCCATCGAAGCCCAGCAGGCGCTCGCGGTCGCCGTGGATCACCGCATTGGCGTGCACCATCTCGGTGTACAGCCGCGCGCCCGGGGCCAGCAACCGGTGGAAATACCGGCAATGACGGTCCGTCCAGTCCATCATCGGGGCGACGGACAGGCGCAGGGAGGCGGTGTAACGCGCCGCGGCGTCGGAGGCAGGCTGGGTCATGGGGCGGGCAGGCATCGGCATCTGCTGGCAATGCCAGCGCAATCAACAGTTTACCCGCTTGCCATGAACGCTGCCCGAGGGCACCCGCGGGCGCTGTCCTTGGCGGCGGTGGCGGCCATCGCGATTCACGGCTGCAATCGGAACAGCGCACAATTGCGCCCTGTCTTTCTGCAAGGCCTGCAATGCGCAGCCCCCTCCTGTCCGGCTTCGACCCTGCCACCGAACAAGGCGTGCTGCGCCTGTCCATCGCCGCATCGCTGGCGATGGCCGCCGCGGCGGTGGTGTTCGGGTTCCTGGCCAACTCCTCGCTGATCATCTTCGACGGCATTTACGGGCTGATCGACGTGGTGATGACCTGGCTGTCGCTGCTGGTGGTGCGGCTGATCAGCCTGTCGACCAACGTCGATACGCTGCAGTCACGCCTCAACCAGCGTTTCACGATGGGGTTCTGGCACCTGGAGCCGATCGTCCTCGGCGTCAGCGGCACGCTGATGATCGGCGCGGCGCTGTACGCGGCGGTCAACGCAGTGGACGCGTTGATGTCGGGGGGGCGCGCGATCGCGCTGGTCCCGGCGATCCTGTTCGCG
Organism: Stenotrophomonas sp. GZD-301; assembly: GCF_049310345.1. Lineage (NCBI taxonomy): Bacteria > Pseudomonadati > Pseudomonadota > Gammaproteobacteria > Lysobacterales > Lysobacteraceae > Stenotrophomonas > Stenotrophomonas sp. GZD-301. Next base: position 31,792 of record NZ_JBMOWY010000049.1, read on the forward strand.
GTGCTGTCGATCATTGCCGAGATCGGGCTGGCCCTGTTCGTGCGCCGCGCCAACCGCAGCATCGGCTCGGAGTTCATCGCGCTGGACGGCAAGAACTGGGTGGTGTCGGCCAGCATGTCGGCCGCCTATCTGGTCGCCTTCATCGGCGGCTGGCTGCTGGGCGATACGCGCTGGGCATGGCTGGTGCCCTACATCGATCCGGCGATCCTGCTGGTGGTGTGCCTGTTCGTCATGGTCGCCCCGCTCGGCACGGTGCGGCAGGCGCTGTCGGACATCCTGCTGATCACGCCGGTGGACCTGCAGGCGCACGTGGACGAGGTGGCGCGCGCCATCGTCGCCAGGCACGGCTTCCTCGAGTACCGCAGCTACGTGGCCAAGGTCGGGCGTGGCGAGCAGATCGAACTGTTCTTCGTGGTGCGCGCTGACGATCCGCCGCGCGCCCTGCTGGAGTGGGACCGCCTGCGCGATGAGATCGGCGAGGCGCTGGGCGAGGAATCGCCCGACCGTTGGCTGACGATCATGTTCACCACCGACCGGGAGTGGGCGATCTGAAGGGTCAGGGCGCGCGTGCTGCCGCGCCCGCCAGCTTCCACTGCCGCGGCGACTGCCCGGTCTGCGCCTTGAACGCGCGCGACAGCGCCGCTTCGCTGCCGTACCCCACATCGATGGCGATGCGCTTGAGCGGTTGCCCCCTGCGCAGCGCCTGCTGCACCAGCCGCGTGCGCCAGCCCTGCAGGTACTGGCCCGGCGTGCTGCCGATGGTGTCGCGGAAGCTGTCGGCGAAGGCGCTGCGCGACATGCCGGCACGCTGGGCCAGCGATTCCAGCGTCCACTCGTCGGCCGGCGCTTCGTGCATGGCCACCAGCGCATGGCGCAGGCGCGGGTGGGCCATGCCGGCGAGCAGGCCGACGCGCAGCTGGCCGCTTTCCATCAGCGCGCGCAGGATCTGGATCAGCACCACGTCGAACAGGCGGTCGAGCAGCGCCTGGCGGCCGCAGCGCTGGGCGAAGGCTTCCTCGAACAGCAGCGACAGCACCGGATGCCCGCCGTGCAGCGCATCCAGCGGCAGGCAGATCACCGGCGGCAGCGCGGCCGCGACCGGATTGTTGCCGGCGCCTTCGAACTGCAGGTGGGCGCAGGCGAACTCGGCACCGCGCCGCGCATCGGTGATGAATCGGTGGGCCAGCGGGCGCGGGTACAGCAGCACGCTGGGCTGGTCGATCTGCAGCACGCTGCCATCGTCATGTTCCACCCGTACCGTACCGTCACGGATGAGGTGCAGCTGGCCGCGCTCGCCATCGGCGGGCAGGTGGTTGATGCCGCACAGCGCACCGGCATGGAAGACCTCGGCGGTGACCGCGAAGCGACCGAGCAGGGATTGCAGGCGATCGACCATTTTGGACTCCAGATCAAGTTTGCTGGACTAAATGCTGCCACACGTACAGCCCAGTGGCGCACAGTACGTCTCACCTACCCGCTCCATCCCTTGACGCCACAGGAGACTCCCATGTCCATCGATACCGTTCTGTACACCGCCACCGCCACCGCTACCGGCGGCCGCGAAGGCCACGCCACCTCGTCCGACAACGTGCTGGACGTGCAGCTCTCCACCCCGCGCGAGCTGGGCGGCGCGGGCGGTCCGGGCACCAACCCGGAACAGCTGTTCGCCGCCGGCTACTCGGCCTGCTTCCTGGGCGCGCTGAAGTACGTGGCCGGCCAGGCCAAGGTTGCGCTGCCGGCAGAGACCGCCATCACCGGCAAGGTGGGCATCGGCCAGATTCCGACCGGCTTCGGCATTGAAGTCGCGCTGGAGATCTCGGTGCCGGGCCTGCCGCGCGAGCAGGTGGAGGAACTGGTGCAGAAGGCGCACATCGTGTGCCCGTACTCCAACGCCACCCGCGGCAACATCGATGTGACGCTGACGGTTGCCTGAGCAGAGGGGTGCCGACCCACGGTTGGTACCCACTGCAGCGGCAAAAAAAATGGGCGGCTGCCTGGCTCGATAGCTTGGCAACCGCCCATCCCACCGCGGTGGATCCCCAGGGCGCTGCCCGGGGATGCGTCTGATGCTGGTTGTGCCGGCCAGCGGCCGGTACGACCGGATGCTGTTGTTGCCGGCCAGCGGCCGGCACTACCGGGGCTACCGGGGCGGTGGATGGCCACCGGTGGTGCTGTTACTTTTCGTTGGCGATCAGCTGCACGACGCTGCTGAAATCCAGCTTGCCGCGACCGGCCTGGTGGTTCATCGAGTACAGGTTGCGGGCCAGTTCGCCGAGCGGAATCGAGGCGCCGACGCTCATCGCCGCTTCCACGGCCAGGCCCATGTCCTTGAGCATCAAGTCGCTGCCGAAGCCGCCGCTGTAGCCGCGCGAGGCCGGCGCATTGTCCAGCACGCCCGGCCACGGGTTGCACACTTCGGTGGCCCAGCTGCGGCCGGTGCTGACCGCCATCATCTGCGAGAGCACCTTCGGGTCCAGGCCGTGGGCCACGCCCAGTGCGATGGATTCGCCGGTGACGGCCATGATCACGCCCAGCGCCATGTTGTTGCACAGCTTGGCGACCTGGCCGGCGCCACTGGCGCCCACATGGAAGATGTTCTTGCCCATTGCCTGCAGGATCGGGCGGGCGCGCTCGAGCGCCTCGGCTTCGCCACCGACGATGAAGGTCAGGGTGCCGGCCTGCGCACCGGCGGTGCCGCCGGACACCGGCGCATCGAGCATCTGCAGGCCGCGTGCGGCGGCCGCTTCGGCAACCTTGCGTGCGGTGGCCGGGGCAATGGTGCTGCAGTCGATCAGCAGCGCGCCGCCGGGGATGTCGGCCAGCAGGCCATCGTCGCCCAGGTACACGCCTTCGACGTGACGGCTGGCCGGCAGCATCGAGATCACGATCTCGGCGTCGGTCAGGGTGTCCAGCGCGGAATGCGCGGCGGTGGCACCGGCATCGACAGCGGCCTGCACGGCGGCGGGCACCAGGTCGAACACGCGCACGGCGTGGCCAGCCTTGGCCAGGTTGGCGGCCATCGGGCCACCCATGTTGCCCAGCCCAATGAATGCAATACGGCTCATGCGAGGCTCCTTTCAGGGACGGTGGCACCGAGGTCGGCCAGCGGGTGCGCGGCGTCGGACCAGGGCGAAACGAAGAAGGTGTGGGCCCACGCCGCGGTGGCCTCGGCCAGGGTGGCCGGCTGCCAGTGCGGGGTGCGGTCCTTGTCGATCAGCAGCGCGCGGATGCCTTCGGCGAAGTCGCCGTGGGCGGCACTGTGCAGCGCGGCGATGTACTCCAGGCGGTAGACGTCGGCCAGCGACGCGCCGGCGGTGCGGCGCTGCAGTTCGAAGGCCAGCCGCGCCGAACCGGGTGCCCCGGCGGCGAGTGTGGCCTGGGCGGTCTGCAACCAGGCATCGTCGGTGTCCAGCGCGATGATGGCATCCACGATGGTGGCCAGATCGTCGCCCGCGCACAGCGCGTCGAGGGCGGCGGCATGGCGCAGCAGCGGGCCGGTGGCCGCGTCGCTGGCATGCTGCTGCAACAGGGTGCCGAGCTGCTCGTGGTTGCGCTTGGCATCCGCGCTCCAGTGCACGTCGGCCAGTGCGGCAAACACCGTCTCGCGCTGCGCTTCCGGCACGTGGATGTCGGCCAGGCCGGCATAGATCGCATCGCCGGCATTGAGCGGCGCGCCGGTGAGGGCCAGGAACAGGCCGCCGTTGCCGGGCACGCGCGGCAGCAGCCAGCTGCCGCCCACGTCGGGGAACAGGCCAACGGTGATTTCCGGGAACGCCAGTTTCGAGCGCTCGCTGACCACACGGTGGCTGGCACCGGACATCAGGCCGATGCCACCGCCCATCACGATGCCGTGGCCCCAGCACAGGATCGGCTTGGAATAGGTGTGGATGGCGTAGTCGACGCGGTACTCGACGTCGAAGAATTCGGCGGCATACGTGTTGTCGCGGATGTCGCTGCGGCCGGCCTGGCGGTACTCCACCATGCTGCGGTACAGGCTGTGCAGGTCGCCGCCGGCGCAGAAAGCCTTCTCGCCCGCGCCCTGCAGCACCACCAGGGCGATGCCGTCATCGTCGGCCCAGGCCTGCAGACGCTCGCCCAGCAGGTGCGCCATCGGCAGCGAGAAGCCGTTGAGCGTGCGCGCGGCGTTGAGCGTGGCGATGCCGATGCGCATGCCGTTGGCGGCGGTGCGTTCCTCGAACAGCACCGGTGCGTCATCGCTGGCGGCGACGGTGCTCATGCGTTCTTCCACTGCGCGCTGCGCTTCTCCAGGAAGGCGCTGACGCCCTCGACCTGGTCGGCGCTGTCGAACAGGTCGACGAAGGCTTCGCGTTCGGCCACCAGGGCGGCGGCATGGGTGCCGGTGCGGGTGGCCTGCACCAGCGTCTTGCAGGCGGCAATGCTGGTCGGGCTCTGCTTGCCGGCCTTGTGCGCCCATTCCAGTGCCAGTGCGAGGCCTTCGCCCTTGGCGACCTTCTCTTCGGCCAGGCCGATGCGCACGGCAGTGTCGGCATCGATGCGTTCGCCGAGCAGGATCATCCGCTTGGCCCAGCCTTCGCCCACCAGGCGCGGCAGGTTCTGGGTGCCGCCGGCGCACGGCAGCAGGCCGACGGTGGCCTCCGGCAGCGCCACCTGGGCATGCGCTTCGATGATGCGCAGGTCGCAGGCCAGCGCGCATTCCAGGCCACCGCCCATCGCATAGCCGTTGATGGCCGCGATGGAGACGCCACGGAAACCGGACAGCGCTTCGAAGGCTTCGCCGAAGCGGCGTGCCGCCTCGCGCGCGGCGCCCTTGTCGCCGGAGGCGAACTGCTTGAGATCGGCACCGGCGGAGAAGAACTTCTCGCCACCACCGGTGATCACCAGTGCGTAGATGCCCTTGTCGGCATTGAGCGCACCGACCAGGTCGCGCAGGGCGGACAGGCTGTGCACGGTCCAGGTATGGGCCGGCGGGTTGTCCAGCGTCACCACCGCGACGTGGCCATCGGCCTGGACCTTCAGGCCGGTGTGTTCGTGCGTGCGCCAATCCATCATCGCAGTTCCTCTTCGGTGTTGAGCAGGTGGCGGGCCACGATCACACGCATGATCTCGTTGGTGCCCTCCAGGATCTGGTGCACGCGGCAATCGCGCAGCAGCCGTTCGATCGGGTATTCGCGGATGTAGCCGTAACCGCCGTGGATCTGCAGCGCGTCGTTGCAGACGTTGAAGCCGGCATCGGTGGCGAAGCGCTTGGCCATCGCGCACCACACGTTGGCATCGCTGGCACCGGCGTCGAGCTTGCGGGCGGCGGTGTGCACCATCTGCCGCGCGGCCACCAGCTGGGTGGCCATGTCGGCCAGCTTGAACTGCAGCGCCTGGAAGTCGGCCAGCGCCTTGCCGAACTGCCGGCGCTCGCCCATGTAGCGGCGCGCGGCATCCAGCGCGCCCTGCGCGGCACCCAGCGAACAGGCGGCGATGTTGATGCGGCCGCCGTCCAGGCCCTTCATCGCCAGCTTGAAGCCGCCACCTTCCTCTCCCAGAAGGTGGCTGACCGGCACGCGGACGTTCTCGAAGGTGATGCCGCGGGTGGGCTGGCTGTTCCAGCCCATCTTCTCTTCCTTGCGGCCGTAGCTGATGCCCGGCAGGTCGGCCGGCACCGCAATCGCGCTGATCCCGCCCGCACCGGCACCGCCGGTCCGCGCCATCACCACCAGCAGTTCGGTCGCGCCGGCACCGGAAATGAAGGCCTTTGAACCGTTCAGCACGTAGTACTCGCCTTCACGCACGGCACTGGTCTTCAGCGACGCCGCATCCGACCCGGCACCCGGCTCGGTCAGGCAGTACGACGCCAGCTTGGTGCCCGAGGACAGATCGGTGCCCCAGGCCGCACGCAGCGTGTCGGTGCCCCAGGTGGAGACCATCCACGAGGCCATGTTGTGGATGCTGATATAGGCCGCGGTGGACGGGTCCACGTTGGCGAGCTCCTCGATGACGACGGCGGCGTCCAGACGGCTCAAGCCGCTGCCGCCGACCTCGGGGTCCATGTACAGGCCACAGAACCCGAGTTCCCCTGCCTTGGCGATCGCCTCGCGCGGAAAGATGCCCTCCGCATCCCATCGCGCGGCGTGCGGCGCCAGTTCGGCCTGGGCGAAGTCACGCGCAGCCTCTCTATAGGCCTGCTGCGCTTCGTCGAGTTCCGTCGTCATCGAGTGGCTCATGGTCGAACTCCGTTGTTTCTTATTTCAGGCTGATCGTGGTGTTGACGCCGTGGCCGAGCGTCTCGTCATCGAACCAGCGCGAGGTGATGGTCTTGGTCTGGGTGTAGAACATGACCACCTGCTTGCCGTACGGGCCCAGGTCGCCGAGTTTGGAGGCGCGCGAACCGGTGAAGGAGAACAGCGGCACCGGCACCGGAATCGGCACGTTGATGCCGACCTGGCCGACGTCGATGTCTTCCTGGAACTTGCGTGCGGCGGCGCCGGACTGGGTGAACAGCGCGGTGCCGTTGCCGTTCGGATTGGCGTTGATCAGGTCGATGGCGTCTTCCAGCGTGTCCGCTTCGAGGATCACCAGCACCGGCCCGAAGATTTCCTCGTCGTAGATGCGCATGCCCGGGGTGACGCCATCGAAGATGGTCGGGCCGACGAAGTTGCCCTTCTCGAAGCCGTCCACCTGCGGGTTGCGGCCATCCAGCACCAGCTTGGCGCCCTGCTCCACGCCCGAGGCGATCAGGCTTTCCACGCGCTCGCGGGCGGCGCAGGAGATGACCGGGCCGACATCGGTGCCGGCCACGCTGCCGGCGCTGACCTTCAGCGTCTTTGCCTTGGCCACCAGGTCCGGCACCCACTCGCGCGCTTCACCGACCAGCACCAGGGTGGACGCGGCCATGCAACGCTGGCCCGCAGCACCGAAGGCGGCGCCGACCATCGCGTTGAGGCTCTGCTCCTTGTTGGCGTCCGGCAGCACCACGGCGTGGTTCTTGGCGCCCATCATGCACTGCACGCGCTTGCCGGCCAGCGAGGCCCGGTTGTACACGTGGGTGCCGACACGGGTGGAGCCGACGAACGACACCGCCTTGATGTCCGGGTGGTCGCAGATCGCGTTGACCACGTCTTCGCCGCCGTGCACGACGTTGAGCACGCCCTTGGGAATGCCCGCTTCCAGCGCCAGTTCGACCAGGCGCATGGTGACCATCGGGTCCTGTTCGGACGGCTTGAGGATGAAGGTGTTGCCGGTGGCGATGGCCATCGGGAACATCCACAGCGGGATCATCGCCGGGAAGTTGAACGGGGTGATGCCGGCGCACACGCCGAGCGGCTGCAGCAGGGTGTAGGTGTCCACGCCGTTGGCGACGTTGTTGGCCAGCTCGCCGAGCTGCAGGTTGCCGATCGCCGCCGCGTGCTCCACCACTTCCAGGCCGCGGAACACATCGCCTTCGGCGTCCGGCACGGTCTTGCCCTGCTCGGCGGACAGGATGTGGGCCAGCTCGCTCATGTTCTCGCGGATCAGCTGCTGGTACTTCAGGAAGATGCGCGCACGGGTGCCGATCGGGGTCTTGCGCCAGGTCTTGAAGGCTTCCTTGGCGGAGGCGACGGCGGCGTCCACTTCACCGGGGGTCGCGAACGGCACCTGGGCCAGGACGTCCTGGGTGGCCGGATTGACCACGTTCTGCCAGTGCGGGCTGGCCGATTCGATGAACTGGCCATCGATCAACATACGGATGCGGGGCGCTGCAACAGTCATGGACAATCCCGGGGGTCGATAAGTTGTTGGCATTATTCACAGGGCCAACCTCGATTTCCGGGCTGTATGCGCTTAATCTGGCCAATGCCCGCTACGATTTTTGTGAATTCTGTGAATAGCCAGCCTCCCCAACGCCAGATCGGCCTGCGCCTGCTGAAGCTGCGCGAACAGCGCGGCTACAGCCAGATCGACCTGGCCCGGGCGCTGGGGCTCTCGGCCAGCTACCTGAACCAGATCGAGCGCAACAAGCGACCGCTGACCCCGGCCGTGCAGCAGAAGCTGCGGGCGGTACTCGGCGATGTCAGCGAGCTGTTCGACGTCGATGAGCCCGGCGCGCTGCAGGACGCCCTCGGCGAAACCCTGCGCGACCTCGGCCTGGACGATGTGAGCAGCACCGAGCTGCGTGCGATGGCCGGCAACCTGCCGCAGATCAGCCGCGCCCTGCTCGACCTGCACCGGCGCCACCTGGTGCTGCGCGAGCATGCCGCCGCGCTGGAGTTCCAGCTGGGCGACGTGCATGCCGGCCAGGCGCTGCCCGCCGGCGACCAGGTGCGGGACTTCTTCAACCGCATGCACAACCACATTCCCGAACTGGACGACCTGGCCGAGCAGCTGTTCGGCGAATGGGGGCTGGTTGCGGGCCACGTGGCGCCGCGCCTGCGCCAGCTGCTGGCCGACCGCCACGGGGTGCTGGTGGAAGTGGCGCCGCTGCAGGCGGGGCGCGAGAAGCGCGTGTATGACGGCGGCAGCCGCACGTTGTGGTTGCCCGACTACCTGGAGCCGGGCCAGCAGGCGTTCCAGATGGCGGCCGAACTGGCCCTGCTGGGATACGCGGCGCAGATCGATGCGGTGATCGCGCGTGCGGGCTTCCGCGAGCCGGAGCAGATCGCGCAGGCGCGGATCGGCATGTCCAACTACTTCGCCGGTGCGCTGGTGATGCCGTATGCGCAGTTCCTGCGCGCGGCCGAACTCAGTGCCTACGACATCGATGCACTGGCCCACCGCTTCGGAGTGGGCTTCGAAGCGGTCTGCCACCGCCTGAGCACGCTGGCGCGGCGCAGTGCGCCCGGGCTGCCGTTCTTCTTCATCCGCGTGGACCGCGCAGGCAATGTCTCCAAACGGCATTCCGCCACCGACTTCCACTTCTCGCAGGTGGGCGGCTCGTGCCCGCTGTGGATCGTCTACGAGGCCTTCAACCAGCCCGGCCGCGTGCTCACCCAGACCGCGCGCATGCCCGATGGCCGCCGACACTTCTGGCTGGCGCGCCAGGTGAGCAGCGGCCCGGTCGGGCACGGGCAGCCGCGCAAGACGTTCGCCGTGGCGTTGGGCTGCGACCTGCAGCATGCCGAGCGGTTGATCTACTCGCGCGGGCTGGACATCCAGAGCCCGGGCAATTCGGTGTCGATCGGCCCCGGCTGCCGGGTCTGCCCGCGCGAGGACTGCATGCAGCGCGCGTTCGCGCAGTTGCCGGGGCGCTGAGGCGGGAGGTGCGACGCCTGAGCCGGCGGTCGTGCCGGACGATCCCTGGCCCGGTAGTGCCGGCCGCTGGCCGGCTCCGCATGATGCTTTGGCCCTGTAGTGCCGGCCGCTGGCCGGCTCCGCATGATCCTGACATGGCGAGG